>NZ_JAUBQM010000090.1:0-25402 GCF_036701245.1 Microcoleus sp. Pol14D4 | reverse complement strand
CCTCTGGGCTTTCTTTTACCGCGTTTGGGAGGGTCTGGTGGGGGATTGTGTTCTCCCTCGGCAAAGCTGGCTAAATATCGATCGATCTCGACATCGCAGTTAGCAATTTGTCCTTGATAGATGTCATAGAGTTGTAACTCTTGTTTTAACACAAATATATGCTCAGCTCGATAGTCTCCTGTCAAGGCTTTAGCAATATCGGCGGTACTACTTTTAATCCGAGAATTTTTCAAGCCAGCTAAGACTTGAGGGTTCCTTTCTCCAGCTACAATGGCGCGGATAATTGCCATCCCTGTAACTCCTGTGATGTCACTGATGACTTTATTTAGTTGCAGATTCATTTGAGTTAATGCTTTCTGCATCCGCAGTAGGTGGGTGCTACCGCTTTTGATTAAGTTATCGCGGTGGCGAATGTAACTGCGAAGAACGCAAATTTGGTCATCAGGGCGAAAGGAACCGGACAATAAACCGTAAGTATGTAGCTGTTGCAACCATTGACAATCCAAAACATCGGTTTTTCGACCCGGTACGGTTTTGACGTGATGGGCATTTACCAGTTTGACTTCGATACCTCTTTCTTCGAGAATTTGAAAAGCTGGTATCCAATAAACTCCTGTAGATTCCATCGCGATCGTGTCTACTCGACATTCCAATAACCAAGATGCCATCTCGATTAAGTCGGGGGTAAAACAACTAAATTTACGTACATTCTGTGGCGTTCGATCGGGTGGAACGCAAACCCAATGTTCAGCAGAGCCAATATCTATCCCTGCGGCATTTGGGTTGATCTGTGTAAAATTCGACATTTCAGCCGCAACAGGTTTGTTTGTCTTGTGTCGGATCATTAGATGACTCCTTTTCGCGATCGAATTAGAAGGTGTCCCGAGCGGTGGGCGGATGTGATGTTATATTCTCCTCAACGGGATAGGGTAAAACTACCCTTCACCAATGTCATAATCATCATGCCCACGACCATGCTCTAAATCAGGCTCACGCATCGCACCATTGACTTGTCGGTCTGACTCTCGGGACACAGAGATAATATATCCGATCGCTAGCAACTTTTGGGCGAGCGAAACTGTTTCTTTGATTCATAACGGGCGTGCGACGCCCGTAGGATGCTCTAAAAGAGGACTCAATGCTGACCCAAAAAAGCGTTCTTCAGTCCACTTAAGTGGACTTTCGCTATTAGCCGTGGACTTGAGTCCACGGCGGGACAACAGCACAGGCACAAAATCTCAATAAAAACTATCCCTAGCATAGTCAGCATCAAGTTTCTTGACCAGTTCAGATCAGTTCACTTTTTTCTGAACCGTTTTGCTCTGGAGAAATCCAGTTGACTCCAATAGGCTTGAATCATTAGCACTCAAAGGTTCAGCTTATGACAGCCTTTCAACTCAGCCTTTTCCCAAACGAGCCACCTACTCCCATCGACTCCCTTAACAAAAAGAGAAGGGTAAAACTCCCATCCCAACCAACTGTAATTGAGCAATCCTGCACAACCCATAGAGTCGCACAACTGTTGGAGGTATCCACCACAACTCTCTACCGCGCTCGGAAAGAAGGCAAACCTTACCAGAAGGGCGCTTGGACTGCCACCGCTATTGGTGCAAACGCTTGGACAATCATCTACAACCCCTTTAATTCACACTAACCGTAATCGGAAATAAAACTAATGCTATACGCCTTTGACTGTGACAATTCTTTGTCTTCATTTCCCCAATTCCAAAGCGGAGAAATCATCAACGAGTTAGAAACGATCGCTATCGATATTCTAGAGATGATTTTAGGCGATCGCTTCCGTTACTGTCCCCAAGTTCCCCTAGAAATCATCTGTTCTCGTCCAGAAACTTTCACCCGTCTTCCCATTGAACTTTGGAAATTTTGGGTGAGTTCCCGAGTCGATATCGCCTTGATGGAACGCGGTTATTGTGCTAGTCGCCAAGCCAAACTGGTGATAGAATGTCAATCTCATTGGCACGATCGCCCAGAGGTGCAGGTGCGCGATCGCAAAAAAGCCCTACTCCTTGCATCTGTTGGCGTTCCCTTAGTATACCTGCGACCAATCGATCGAGATCGGCGCTTCTATCGTTTCTACACTCCCAATGGACAAAAAGAAGTCTTCTACAACTCAATTACCCAACAAGGACGGACAGAACTGGAAGCATTTTTGCAACACTATTCAACACAGTTGACAGTTGACAGTTGACAGTTGACAGTTGACTTTTAGACTATAAATTTTCTGTGTAAGTCCTGTAATTAACACAGGACTTACAGACGGCATTTATCCAAATCGAAAATCAATAATCGACAATGGTATTACTCCCACTCGATCTTTCCCGGCGGCTTAGAAGTAATATCGTAAACCACCCCGTTCACCCCCTTAACCTCATTCACAATCCGATTCCTGATCAGTTCCAACAAATCGTAAGGAACCCGCGCCCAATCAGCTTTTGCTCTGATCTACTGAATACCGTGTTCCACACATGGAATATGCTGGATGATTACAAATACCGATCGCAAATAGGACAACGGTACAACATGGGTGGGAGTTGTACGGACAAGCTTTACTTTCTAAAATGTTAAAAAATGTGCATTTCGGACATTTTTTAAATATAAGTTGGTGGCACAATTATCTATCTTTAGCCCTGGGCGCAATAATACCTTTATAACCGGGTTTTTTACCCTTGTTAAAGGCTAATTATGCAGTGTGTTTGTCCATCAAACCCGTTTCTGGCAACCCGTGCGTCCAGGAGTATATCTTCCTTTACAATGGTGACTTGATTCCGATTTGTGGTATATATTCTGGGCGAGGGGATTTTTTAGGACAATGTTCGATATGAAACGTTTAAAATTAAAATCAATGCTGGCGGCGGCGATCGCGATCGCCTTTTGTTTAATTGCGATCGCCAGCTACGCCCAAGCCAACAAGACTTTAACACTGGCGACTTCCCCAGACTACCCGCCCTATGAATTTAAAGATACGGCTGTTAGCGGCAACGAAATCATCGGTTTTGACATCGATATTGCCAAATATATCACTAAAAAATTAGGCTACGAGCTGAAAGTAATTGGCATGGATTTTAACGGCTTAATTCCCGCTTTGCAGGCGGGAAGAGCCGATTTTGTCATGGCTGGAATGACTCCCACAGCAGAAAGGAAAAAAAATGTTGATTTTTCTGACCTTTACTACGAAGCTCAAAATACAATTGTCGCCAATAAAGGCAGCAATTTGACCAAAGCTGAAGATTTAGCCGGGAAAAAAGTAGGCGTTCAACTCGGAAGCATTCAGCAGGAAGCTGTGAAAAAAATGCCCGGTGTGCAACTGGCTGCTCTCAATAGGATTCCTGACATCATTCAAGAAATTAAATCGAACCGCATCGCGGCAGGAGTGATCGAGGATACTGTTGCTACGGGTTATGCCGCAGCGAACCCGGACTTGGAATTTAACACAATCCCGAATACTGAAGAAAGCGGTTCGGCGATCGCCTTTCCGAAAGGTTCGAGATTAGTTCCAGAATTCAACCGAGTCCTCCAGCAAATGAAAGCCAGCGGTCAAATTAAGGAACTAGCTACTAAGTGGTTTTCTCGACCGATTCCGCAAGAAAATGGTCAAGCAAATCAGCCTCCGGTAGCGCCAAAGTTCGGGTTAGATTTTGGCAAAATCGAGCCGAGTTTGCCTTATATTTTGTCCGGGCTTGGGGTAACGCTAACTTTTACCTTGCTGTCGGCATTTCTCGGATTTCTCTGGGGAATCGTCCTGTCTCTGTTTAAGATTTCTAGCATTAAACCGCTGTTCTGGTTTGCCACTGCTTACACCTCAATTTTTCGAGGAACGCCGCTAATTTTGCAGTTGACTTTAGTTTATTTTGCAACGCCGCAGCTTACGGGCTATAATATATCGGCGCTGCAAGCTGGCGTGATTACTTTTTTCCTGAATTCTGGAGCTTATATTTCCGAAACAATCCGCGCGGGAATTCAAGCCGTAGATAAAGGTCAAAAAGAAGCCGCAGAATCCCTTGGCGTTCCCTACAAACTGATGATGGGCGATATTATATTGCCGCAAGCTTTGAAAAACATCTTGCCTGCATTGGTGAATGAAAGTATTGCTTTGCTCAAAGATTCAGCTTTAGTTTCAGTAATTGGCGTAGAAGACTTGCTGCGCCGCGCTACAATTGTGGGAGCAGAAAAGTATATTTACTTTGAACCTTTGATATTTGTCGGCGCAATTTATTATTTGATGGTGCTTAGTTTAACTTGGGGGGCCAATGTACTCGAACGCAGACTCCAAAGTAGCAGTTAAGATCGATCGCCTGTATAAATCTTTTGGTAATCTGAAGGTTTTGCGCGAGATAACTACTGAGATTCATAAAGGAGAAGTGATTGCCATTATCGGCCCTTCGGGCTGCGGAAAGTCTACTTTTTTGCGGTGTTTGAATTTACTGGAAATTCCTACTTCTGGAAACATATACATTGACGGAGTGGATATTACTTTGCCGAAGGCAGATATTATGAAAATCCGCCAGAAAGTGGGGATGGTTTTTCAGCATTTCCACTTGTTCCCGCACATGACTGTGCTGCAAAATGTCATGTATGCGCCTGTAAAGGTGAAGCAGGTGGCTAAGGATGAGGCGCGTCTCAAGGGGTTAGAATTGCTGGAAAAAGTGGGTTTGTCAGATAAGGCCGAAGTTTATCCTTCTAAGCTTTCGGGGGGGCAAAAACAGCGGGTGGCGATCGCCCGCTGTTTGGCTATGGAACCGGAAATTTTGTTGATGGACGAACCGACTTCTGCACTCGATCCAGAAATGGTTAAAGAAGTGTTAGATGTAATGAAAGCTTTGACAAAAACGGGAATTACAATGGCAATTGTAACTCACGAGATGGGTTTTGCGCGGGAAGTCGCTCACCGGATATTGTTTTTGGATGGCGGAAAGGTGGCGGAAGATGTGCCGCCGCAGGAGTTTTTTAGCAACCCGAAGTGCGATCGGGCCAAGCAATTTCTGGAAAAAATGCTTTAATCCAAATTAACCTATTTTCGGCACGGAAAGTCGAATTCCGGGACACCATTTATTGCGTGGTGCGTCAGTTTTGAGATAGTTAGTTTGTGACGCAAATAATGCAAGCTGACGCACCCTACTTCATTGTTACTCCATTTTCCCTTTAAGTATATTCATTTAAGTAATACTTAAATTTAAAAACGAAGTCTCTTCCCACAAGCTTTTTCTCCGCAAATTTACTGAGTTTAGTCCAAAAAATATTAAGTTTAATTCAAGCAAATGAAAAAGGACTAAGCACTGCCATACAATAGTTAAATTGCGCTCGTCCCAAGCGCATAATTTCCCAGTTTCCATCTAGCTAAAGGTATATCATGCCACACAAAATTTCCCAAACTCTCAAAGCGATCGCTGAAACTCCGAAAGCGATTGCCTTTATCGATACTGCTGTCCCTGACTGGAAGACTCTAGTTGACGGCGTTACCCCTGGAACAGAAGTAATCCTGCTGGATTCTAATCACAACGGCGTAGAACAAATTGCTCAAAAACTGCGGGGCGGTAACTTCTCAGCAGTTCACATTGTATCCCACGGTGCTGTCGGTTCTCTGCAACTGGGCAATACGATGTTGACTTTGGATACATTGAGCGATCACGCTCTCACCCCAACCCTTATCATAAATGAAAAAAAACGGGGTGTTGTGTCTCCCCCCCCCCCCCGAAATTACGACTTTGTGCTGTGGGTAAAGGAATGGGCAAAGGGGCTGGTAAGTGATGCTGAGATTCTTCTGTATGGTTGCAACGTAGCAAAGGGAGATTTGGGTGCTGCTTTCGCACAGCGGTTGAGTCAGCTAACAGGGGCTAATGTGGCAGCTTCTACTAGCCTGACGGGTAGTGCTAAGAAAGGTGGCGACTGGGAATTGGGGTATACAACTGGAAAGATCGAGTCATCTTTGGCGTTTGGGCCACAGGTGCAAGAGGCTTACCAAGGGATTTTGGCGATTAAAGTCACTTACGATGCACTATTTCCTCCACAAGCGAAAACTGCGTTTGATTACGCAGTTAATATCTGGAATCGGCTACTTGACACATCAAAAGCAGACGTAGAAGTTAAGGCTACTTGGTCATCATCCTTGGGTTCAGGTTCAGGAACTCTTGGTAACACCTCTTTGACGGATGCTCAAGACTTTACTGGTGCCCCGTTACCAAATATCAGATATTTGTTCCCGCTGGCAAATCAGTTAGCTAGCACGGACGTTAATGGTGCTGCAAATCCAGACGTTGAAGTGCAGATGAATAGCTTAGCCGACTGGTATTTTGGTACTGATGCTAAACCAGTATCTACACAGTTCGATTTTTCCACAGTTGCCTTGCACGAACTCGGTCACGCATTGGGGTTTAGTGCAGCTTCTGTTTTGGATACTTCCAACCAAGGAAGGTACGTAAACGTTACTCCCAACATCTTCGATACTTTCAGGGAGAATATTTCTGGCGAGCGCCTTTACCCTACTTATCCATCCCCTTCTATTGAGTTAGGCGCTCAATTAACTAGCGGCAATGGTTTCTTTGGGGGTGCAAATGCGATCGCAGCCAATGGCGGCAACCGCCCCCGACTTACCGGATCCCCTAGCGATTTTGATTTTGGTCATTTAGAAGATTCTATTTATCCATTCGGGAACCCCAATAACTTGATGGTAGCTGGAAGAGATCGAGGAGAAGCCGTCCATACTCCCGGTCCAATTGCCCTTGGGGTACTTCAAGATACGGGTTGGAAATTGAACGCTGAGTTAGGGGTGAATGTGACTGTAGACAATGCCACACCGAAAGAAGGAGATACCGTCACCTATACCGTCACCGCTAAAAACTCTCCCCTTCACACTTTCAATAGTGTTTCTTTGGGTGGCAATGCTAGTAACGTCAAGCTAACGAGCTTGTTGCCAACAGACCTCACCCTCACAGGAAATACCCCCAGCCAAGGCACTTACGACCCTACTACTGGTATCTGGAAATTAACCAACTTAGCTGTTAATGGCACTGCGACCCTTAGCCTCAAAGCCACAGTAAATTCGGGTAGTACCGGAAAAACTATCTCTAACAACGTCGCGGTTACTTCCGACAACAATGACCCTGATGCCACCAACAATAGCAGCAAGGTTGACATCAGTGTAGGATCACCAACGGCAACTCCGACACCAACGCCTACACCAACGCCTACACCAACGCCAACTCCAACTCCGACACCACCAACCACTCCAACTCCGACTCCAACGCCAACTCCGACACCACCAACAACTCCAACTCCGACTCCAACGCCAACTCCGACACCACCAACCACTCCAACTCCGACTCCAACGCCAACTCCGACACCACCAACCACTCCGACTCCAACGCCAACTCCGACACCACCAACCACTCCAACTCCGACTCCAACACCGACACCTGCACCATTAGTCTCTATCTTTTCACCCAAACCCAATGCCACAGACGGCGGTGAACCTACGGGACTGCCACAAAATCTTAGCGGGCCTGGATTTTATTTCTTCACAGACAATGCTGATACTGTTATACCCCCAGACGCGATGGGTAAAGGAATCGTAGCCCTATCCGGCAATGACTCTTTAACAGGTACGAATAACGATGACACCTTCAGTGGCAATCAAGGTGCTGATACACTTAACGGACTGGGTGGCAACGACATTTTGTTAGGCGGAAAAGGCTCCGATAGCATTGATGGCGGTGCTGGCAACGACTTCCTCAGCGGTAATAACGACAATGACAGCCTAATAGGAGGAGAGGGCAATGATGTTATACGCGGCGGCAAGGGAAATGATACTCTCAATGGCGGTGCGGGCAACGATATACTCATAGGCGATCGCGGCCAAGACATTCTCACAGGCGGTGATGGCAATGATGCTTTCTTCTTCGGCCCAGATGAAGATACAACTCCGATTAATCAAACAGATGTGATTACGGACTTCCGCCCTGGAGATTCAATTGGTTTGATGGAAGGACTAACATTTTCTGCTCTCACTTTTGAGCCTGTGAATTTGCAGCTTGAGGGCGCGACACCTGTGGCTTCTACGGCTATCAAAGTGGGTAATAATTATTTGGTTATAGTGTCTGGGGTAGCTCAAGATGCCCTGAATGCTAGCATTTTCTTCAAAGCCTAGAGCGATCGCACGGGCCGGATCAAGGCATCTATGCAATTGGGCTCGGCAGCTATTCCTCCGGCCCAATTGCTTGTTCAAAAAATAAGGCGCTAGCTACACTAACCTGCTTTTGCCTGATAAAATCATCAATTCGGTTGGCAGATTGATTGCTGTATTCCTATTACCTGCAATCTGCTGTCATCTCACACCTTATCGGCCCCGCACCCTACAATCACGACAATATTTAGTTTTAAATTCACCTTTTTTTACTGTGCCGATCGCGCTGGCGATCGATCTTTGCCAAAGCAGCACCGGAAACATCCGCCAGAATGCTAATTATCCGATACAAAGCCACCGCACTCAGAATTATACCCGTAGAAAAGCGATCGGACAGCAGGGCGATCGCCGTTGCTTCAAATACTCCCATTCCCCCCGGTGCACCAGGCACAACTAAACCGACAACAAACGCAAAACAAAAAGCACCGAACAAGTTGGGAATACTGCTAAAATTCACCGGAGTTAAAGCCATTACCGTTAGCAAAAATCCGCATCCCCGCAATCCGATAAAACACATTTGTCCGATTAACGGCACTAAAGGATAGCGTTTAATTGGCAAATTAATTTGGCGCTTAGACTTGACACTAGAGGTTTTTTTAGTTATACTGGAGGTAGACTCTAAACGCAAAGTTGGTCGCTCGCCTCGCTCCTCCCCAACTTCTGAATTTTCCCCATTGTTCTTTGATAACTTCAACCGCTCTACAAAGAGAACGATCGGATTTAAAATGCGGGGATGAATCGCCGTTAAAATAGCAGCACAACCGACAATCCGCAAAAACAAATTGAATTTGTCAAAACAAATCAACCCAATCAAAACGCCCGCCGAAGCCATCAGCAGCGGTTCCAGCAACACGCTGAGAGTAGCAGCTTTCGGGAAAATGCCTGCTTTTTTGGCGTCCAATATTCGACCCCAAAAATGCCAAATATTCCCCGGTAAATACTTGGCAATATTAGTTTTGAGAAAAACTTGAATCGCCCACGCCGCAGTTACAGGTTGGCGGAATTCCCGCAAAATCAACATCCACACCCAGCCGACAAAAATTAGAGAAAGTAAAGTGACGCCGAGGGCGATCGCCAGCAACGGCAAACTTTCGGCTCGAATTTGGATATTCGCAACTTCTCGCCAGTGAGTTAAAAAAGCTTTGGCAATAAATAAAAAAGTCCCGCCCAAAATCAAATAGCGCAAATAAGGCTTTAAATGCGATTTCGCGAGGTTGAAAAATTTCTGAATTCGATGCAAGTGTTGTTTTCCCATTTTCCGATCCCGATTTTGAATTTGGGATTAAGTTATACTGTTTTAGATTTTATATTTTAGATGGGCTAAGGCGGAATTGTGGTTAATTTACAGGGCATGATATGACGGAATAAATCTGTTTAACCCAACCTATCCAGGCCTCCACAGACTGTGCGTAATGCCCGCTTTACAGACTATTTAGGGCGTTTTTAACCACAAACTTAAATTTAAAATCTAAAATTTAGATCGATATACCTCACTAGGAGTACATTTCTATGCCCGGCCCGAGCCCTGACGGTCTTTCCTATCTTTTAGATGATAGCCCCAATAGTTTCGCCTTGACTCCGGGCTTTTTGACTCCTTATCCTAACGGATTTTTTGCCCTCGGCGGCAACGATTTTATTGTCGGTTCGTCGGATGCCGATCGCATCAGCGGTGATAATGGTAACGATCGCATTCTCGGCGGCAGTAATTCCGATACGCTGTTAGGGGGTGCGGACAACGATTTGCTCAACGGCGGTGTCAGCAGCGACATCCTGTTTGGCGATGGGGGCAGCGATACCTTGCAAGGAGGCAAGGGAGGAGACGCCCTCAACGGTGGCGACGGCAGCGACGTTTTAGTGGGCGATGGGGGCAAAGATACGCTGACAGGGGGTTTGGGCCCAGATACCTTTGTCCTCCGCAGCGACTCCGCAGTCTCCGATCCGGCTGCTGCTGACGTTATTACTGACTTTAACAGTTTTGTGGATTCGATCGGACTGACTGACAATCTTACCGAAGCTGACTTGATTCTCGAAGAAATATCGATCGCCCCCGGTATTTCCAATACATTAATTAAAATTCGCCAATCCAATGCTATTTTAGGCTTGGTAGCCAACGCATCTCCACAAGACCTCGCCGATACATTCATCTCTGCAACTACCGTATTGGGCAACCAACTAAGCGAAGCTCGCGATTTAGGCATTTTGGGCGACACTCAAACGATCGCAGATTCAGTTAGCAACGCCCGGCCAGACGGCCTTTACCGCTTTACTTTGCCTGCAACTAGCGACTTTAAATTAACTGTCAGCGGTTTGACGGCGGATGTTGATGTTGCTCTAATTAAAGATCTTAACGGCGACAATTCTATTGACTTCACCGATATTATTGCTTCTTCTCAACAACCGAATTTATCGCCGGAGTCGATCGACATCAACGGTTTAGCCGCAGGAACTTACTTTGTCCGAGTTTATCAATACCAAGGCAGTACAAATTTCTCCCTCAATCTGTCTGCAAATCCTACAACTGTTTTTACTAACAATGCGAGCAACTTGCAGGGTTTTGACTCTCGTTTTGGGTTCGGTTTGGTGAATGCAGCAGCGGCAGTTGCTAAAGCTCAAGGTACTGCAACTTTTCCTGATGTTCCCGATTTGGGCGGCGACGAGTGGGGTAGAGATTTAATTAAAGCTCCAGAGGTTTGGGCCAGGGGCTTGACTGGAGACGGAATTGTGGTGGCAGTTATTGACAGCGGAGTTGACTACAATCACCCGGATTTAACGGGGAATATTTGGAGCAATGCGGGGGAAACCGGTGTTGATGCGATCGGTCGGAATAAAGCTAGCAACGGGGTTGATGATGACAATAATGGCTTTGTTGACGATTTCCGAGGATGGGATTTTGTCAACAACGATAATGACCCGATGGATGATAACAATCACGGCACTCATATAGCGGGTTTAGTTGCTGCGAAAAAAGATGGGGTTGGGATTACTGGAACGGCTCCGACTGCGAAGATTATGCCTGTGAAAATACTTGATGGGGCAGGGGTGGGTAAAATTCGGGATGAAATTAATGCGATTAATTATGCGGTGGCAAATGGAGCAAAGATAATAAATGTGAGTTTGGGTGGCCTACAGTTGAATGCTCAAGAATTGGATGCGATTCGAGCGGCCGAAGCTCAAGGGGCGATCGTGATTTCGGCGGCGGGAAATGATGCTCGCCCACAAGTAGATTATCCGGCTCGGTTTGCCAATGAGGTAGGAATTGCTGTCGGTGCTGTTAGCCGAAATGGCTTGTTTGCGGATTATTCTAACCGGGCAGGTGCGGGGACTATTAATTATTTTGTTGCTGCGGGCGGCGACGCTGGCACGACGGATTCTGGTGATGTTTATTCAACTGTGCCACTTTCTCAACCGGGGATTCCTTATCGATATTTTGCGGGTACTTCAATGGCAGTGCCACAAGTATCCGGCGTGATAGCTTTAATGTTGCAAGCTAATCCGAGTCTGACTCCTGCTGATATTAAGAGGATTCTTGCGGAAACTGCGAATCGATCGGTTTGAATTTGATGCAAGTGCGATCGATCTACAATCCTCAATCTTCTACCAATTATTAAAAGCGAACCGTAGGGACACCGCAATGCCGTGTCCTACTCCCCGCGCCGGACACGGAATGCCGTGTCCCTACTTTTGGGAATTGGTATTAAAAATTGGCGGCGTAAGTTAAGTCAAATTGGCGGCAGAGGGTGATGCAGCAGTAGCCTGGTCGATCGAATACTAATTCGTAATTCATCTGACCGTCTATTTTGGTGATCGGCTGCTTTAAGGGGATGCCATGAATGTCGTATTGGCGGCGTTCTAAGGCACTCCAGTCGATAATTTTGAAGTCGATTTGGTTCTGCAATTCAGTTGCGATCAGATATAGGTGCATCTTGTCTTGAACTTTCCCAGTCAGGGGAACTTTTATTAACACTGACTGGGTGACGAGAGGTTTTTGGTCGTTGGGATGCTTCTGGGTGTGGCAGCTTTTGAGTTCTATATCGTAAGGTTCTACCTTGAATTTCTCTCCACTGGCGATCGCAGATGAGTGCAAATCTTTCAGACACTTTTCTAGGTGAGGAATCAGCCCTAAGTCTGGATCGCACAGCAGTTTACGAATGTTGGAGGTTTCAGTGACTGTCATTTGAGATTTTTGATGTTATTTTTGATTCTTAACTTTTAGCTTATCACGAAAAGCAAATCTATCGAACTCTACTTGCGACATACCTTCCAAAAATGCCGTTTATGGTCAGTATGTCGCAGTGAATAAGACACTTATTTTTTGGCAGCCAACCCGTGTTTTTTGCCTTAATGTTTGAGATTATTTTTTGGTAATTTTCCACAGATTAAGCTCGACATTAGTGTCAGCCGGCTCTATTTGATAGTTTTGTTGCTGAATTGCAGATCGCAAAGTAGAGGACGGTCTGTATAAAAACAACTCACTGAAACCGCCGGGAATTTGCGGGGGTTGGGGTTTTTTCTTTAGCAATTCTCGATTTTTGTAGCAAGAAGTGTAACAGTGGGGTTCTATTAGCAGTTTGACTTTGGGTTCTAGGTAATAACTTAAAGGCATGATATATGCGATATTGGCATCGCTGATAATTAGCGGATTGCTGGCTTGATTGACATTCGCGGCTACTTCCAAGGCACCCAACCAACCGCTGCCTTTATTCCACCAAATATCTGCTTGAGAACTAACTCCACCGGATATAATACCTGCGGACAAAACTGCAACTATAACGATTTTCCACAGTTTTGGCTGTTTTAACTTCTCCAAATTGTTACTAATTTTTGCAGACAGCAGGTAAGCCACTGCTAGCTGAATTCCCACATAACAAGGAACTAAATATCGCGGATTTCCCGATCGCCTTCCACCCTTGATTAGATCGGGTACTGCTAAAAACACAGCAGTTGTTACAATTAATAACAATACAATCAACCACACTCGCTTTGGTGTTTGTCGGCATAGATAATAAAGGGCATAGCCGACCAAAGCTAAAATCATGATACCAACTGGAATTAGCAAAGCTAGTTGTGTGGCGTTGGCAGTTCCATCAATGCCAATATCAAAAAATGCTATGCTGATAGAACCAACCCACCTGCTGACTAATCTTAAGTAATTTGTTTGTTCTGCCCATGCTGTTGTGCTTCTAACTTGATTGAAGTTTTCTACAGTATGTACCAGGGAAGGCATGAAGCCGATCAAAGCGATTAAAGATGCTACATAATAGGAAATGAATGTTTTTATATCGCGCCAGTTGGCAATAACTGCGACGTAGATCGCGTGGGCGGCAGCGACGCAGACAAATAACAAGTGTGTGTAAAATCCCAGTGTTGCTGTGCCTGCATAAAGCGCCCAGGAAAGAACGAGGGCGACAGCATTTTGAGTTGACTCAGGGCGCATTGCTCGCAGCAAGGCTGCACTCGATAAAATAGTAGTTACTGTCCACAAACTGTACTGTCTCGCTTCTTGGGCAAATAGGATGTGGTAGGGAGAAATTGCGAAAATTGCGATCGCCATCCACGCTACGGCTGAAGATTCAAATAACTCCCAAGCCAGCCAATAAATTGCCGGAAATACTAGCAGGCTAATCACGGCGGCCAAACTTCTCATTGCTGCAACGGAACTGCCGAACCATTGCGCCCAATACCGCGCTAGTACGTAATACAGCGGCGGGTGTTGGGGGTCTTCTGTTGCTAAAGAATTCAGGGTATCCCTTACAGTTTTTTCGGAATTTATCTGCTGATATTTTTGTAAATCCGCAGGCGAGGTTATTTTCTGGTAGGAAATTTGTTTGATTATTTCGGCTTCGGTGTAGCCCGAAACTCTCAAAGAAGTATATGTTTCGTCGATCCAGTAAAATTTGCGATCGAGATTGGCGAAGCGAAATAAAATACCTATGACTAATACGGCTATAATTAAAAATCGCAGCCACTTGTCAAGTGGAGGGTTGTGAGAATTTAGTCGATCGCGATCTTTCGTAGATTCCATTTTATAACTAGCTAATCTCGCACAAATTTTTTCTGTTACCCCAGCCGTAAGGTGCGCCTAGCGCACCTTACCAACTTAACAGCCAGAGAGAGGACTTCAGTCCTCACTGCCAACAAATGAATGATTAATCATCGACTCCTTCAATCGGCGCAAAACCCTGTCGCTGAATATTTTCAGTTATGGTGCGGGGTTCGAGGAATTGCAGCAAATAATCCGGGCCACCTGCTTTAGAACCAACTCCCGAAAGTTTGAATCCTCCGAAGGGTTGCCGCGATACCACAGCGCCGGTAATTCCGCGATTGATGTACAGATTTCCGACTTCAAAATCGGATGCGGCTCGATCGATATGCGAAGGCGTGCGAGAATACAATCCGCCGGTTAAAGCAAAATTCGTGCCGTTAGCAATAACAATCGCTTCGCTGAAATTCTTTGCCCGAATCACGGACAAAACCGGGCCGAAAATTTCTTCTTGGGCGATAGTTGCTGTCGGCGATACTTCCGTAACAATGACTGGGCCGACAAAATAACCGGTTTCCGGTGCCGGCATTTCTAAAGCTATCTTAGCTTCGGCGCGGCCTGTTTCGATGTATTCGCGGATGCGCGACTGGGCATTTGCATCGATCACAGGGCCGACTTGAGTGCCGGGATTTTCTGCTGGGCCGACATTGAGCGATCGCGCCGCTTCTACCAATCTTTCCACAAAAGTATCGTACACCGATTCGACCACAATTACTCGCGAACAAGCGGAACATTTTTGGCCGCTGTAGCCAAATGCCGAATAAACTACGCCTGCAACTGCTTGGTCTAAATCCGCACTTTCATCGACAATAATTGCATTCTTGCCGCCCATTTCAGCAATTACTCGTTTCAGGTGTTTTTGTCCAGGCTGCAAAATCGCAGCATCGGCATAAATCTGACAGCCAACTTCCTGAGAACCGGTGAAAGTAATCATGTGAACGTCGGGATGTTTCACCATGTAAGCGCCGACGGTTGAACCTTTGCAAGGCACGTATTGAAATACGCCTTTGGGGATGCCGGCTTCTAGCAAAATTTCTGTGATTTTGGCTGCAATTACTGAGGAAACTTCCGCAGGTTTGAGTAAAGTACAATTTCCAGCAACCAGCGATGCAACTGTCATGCCGACAGGAATTGCGAGGGGAAAATTCCAAGGTGAAATGATTAAAGAAATGCCGCGCGGCTGATAGCTATAGCGGTTTGTTTCTCCGGGGATGTCGTAATTTTTACCTTGTTCTAACCGTTCCATTTCGTCGGCGTAATAGCGGCAAAAATCTATAGCTTCGGAGACTTCGGCATCGCATTCTCTGACGGGTTTGCCGACTTCAAACACCATCCAAGCTGACAGTTCGTGCCGCCGCTGTTCCATCAATTCTGCGGCTTTGCGGAGGACGCCGGCGCGCTGGCGGACGGGGGTTTTTCGCCAACCGGTGAAGGCTGATTTTGCTGCTTCAAGGGCTTGTTTGGCTTGTGCTTCGGAAAGCAATCCGATTTTGCCGACTACTTCTGTGGGATTGGAAGGGTTGAGGGAATTAACTGTTGTTTCCGTATTTTGGTACTCGCCATTGATTAGCGGTAAATAGGTTTTGCCTAAGTTGGCGCGCACTGATTTGATGGCTGTTTCTGCTTGTTGCCGCAATTTGCTATTGGCGTAGTCGGTATCGGCAACGTTGGGAAATACTTTGCTGTAAACTAGCTGGTCATTTCCGTTAGCAACGGGCGCGGCTAACAATTGTTCGATCGGCATTTCTTCGGAACTTTGCCGGATGAAAGAACTGTTGGCGGTATTTTCCAGCAAACGGCGGATCAAATAAGCCATTCCCGGCAGCAAATCGCCGTAGGGGCAGTAGACTCGGACGCGATAACCCCGATCGACCAAAAGCTTAGCCAATTTGTCGCCCATGCCGTACAGTACCTGCATTTCAAAGCGGCGGCGCGGGATGTTGAGAGTTTCGGCAATGGCGATCGCCCTGGCTTGCGATCGTACATTATGACTGCCAATTGCTGCATACAAATATTCGTGATTTTCTAGCAGCAACTGCGTCATCTGCTCGAAATTAGCATCGGTAGCAACTTTGTCATTGTAGACCGGCTGCGGCCAATCTTTCTGCATCGCTTTGATAGTTTCCTGATCCCAGTAAGCGCCTTTTACCAACCGCACTGTTACCGGATTTCCGCGTTTTTTTGCCCAGGAAATCAGGTTTCGCAAATCTTGAGCACTGTCGCGCAAATATGCTTGCAATGTAATTCCAATATCGGTGCGACTGCGAAACTCTTCTTCTAACAATAAGTCTTTGAGAATGCTCAGAGTTAAACTTTTGTAAGCATATTGTTCCATATCGAAATGAACGGCCGCTCCCAATTCCTTCGCGCGGCGCAGTAAAATGCGAATTCTCTCGCTTACTTTCTCCTCGCTACCTTTAGCATCCAAAGGGTCAAACTGAGAATAAAAAGCCGTTAATTTTACGGATACTTGCACTCGCGGCAAAGTTTCATCATCAGCTTTATCAATTGCATCTACTTGCGGCCAATTCTTCGCTGCCTTAGCCAGTTCCTCCATCAATTCCAAATAGCGGTTAAGATAAATTTGCGCCTCCGCTTCAGTAATGACAGCTTCCCCCAAAAGGTCAACTGTAAAACCCATTTTATCTTTGCGAAGTCGCTCTAAGGTTTTAATTACCTGCTTGATATTTTCCCCAGAAATATACTTGTGCGCCAAAGTTTCCACAGCAGGCGCAACCGTAGTCGCTGCCAATTGACCCGGAACTGAGTCAGGGCTAGCAAAGTTGAGCAATTTTTTCAATGCTTCGGGCAATTCTACCTCTTGGGCGGTCAGGTATTCTTGCAAGTGGCGGGCAATTTCCGGCCTGCTGCGGAGGGCCGGCAAACAGTCAATAAATCGAAACAACTGCACCCGCAGTCCAGGGCTAGCCATCGCCCAATCCATCAGTTTGTCGTCCCAGCGCATTTGGTCTTGGATTTGACCGAAAAAAGAGCGCTTTTTCTCTTGAGTTGCCCGCAGGATTTCTTGGGCAATTTCTTGAGTTTTTGCTTCATAGATGCTTGGAGATATTTGTGCAACCATTGGTAATTAGTAATGGGTAATTTGTACTTGGCAACCAGGGCGGGTTTATGTATTGTGTAACTACCCCCTGATACAATTATAGTTGCTATTTAACTTCAATTTTCACTTGGTAGTTTGCTTGGCGATCGCCTGAAATTTCAATAGTATAATCGCCGCTACTGGCTAGTTTACCTTGCCACTGACCTCTGCTATCAGCAGTACCTAAATTTTCACCGCTAGGAGCAATAATTGCTGCGCTAACTTGACCTTCTTGAACATTTATTGTCATGCTTTGGCCGCTATTGCACTCCACTAAGTAGCGCCTGGATATGTTGGCTCGCAAACTATTGCTCAGAGTAGTTCCCGTAGCACCAGCTTGAAAGTACACTCGCTCGGTTACAGGGGTTTCAACCACAGCGGGAGAAGGAGAAGGAGAAGGCAACGGCGACGGCGACGGCGAAGCAATTTGCGGAACCCCTGACAGAGAGGGTATTTGAGTGGGACGGGGCGACGGATAGATTGTGGCGGGCCGTGCCGGGCCGGGTGCTGGGGGAAGTCCGGGCAGGCGGTTGGCGGGCGCTGCTGGGACAGGCGGAGGGCTTTCGGGAAGGGGTACGTCAGCGGGTAGTTTGATTTGAAGGTTCGCTCTTTCCTGATACATTCTCCACGCTAGCAAACTGCCGAGACTAAGGACTGAACCGACCAAAATTCCGCTGAGAAAAACTGCTAAGATTTGCCAAGAGCGGGCTGGTTTTGGATCGGAGTTGGCAGTTGGAATTGTTGGAGTCGGATAACTTGGAAGTTGAGTGGTTTCCGGGGCGGTATCGGCGGTAAGTGGAATTGTTTCGGCCTCATCGATTGGGGCTGAAATATCTTCGGGCGCGGCAATTTCGGCGGGAGTTTCTGCTGAGGCGGAAGTTGAATCTGTCCTGTCAATTTCACTGCTATCTAACTCATCGCTAGCAGTGGAAATTGTTTCCGGTGGCTGAGTCAAAATTTGTTTTTTTTCCTGTTCGTCGCTCATGGGGCTAAATTTATTTTACAAATACCGCTTTTAGACATTTTACGTTACTGGTGCGATCGCCTGCACAGCACCAATACGGCAAGGCCCTTGACAAAATGCCGTCGGTGTCGATCGAGAAATCTATCGGCTGCGACGATCGCAATTTACCCATTTTCCGTAAATATTGAGTACAAATTGCGATCGCAACTTACTACCGGGTTCAATTATTAGGCAAAGACTGCCAAAAAGGCCGATCTTCAGGCTTCCTCACAGTATTCGTCGCTGACTGCACGTTTCCTTTTAATTCTTGATAATACCTGTCATCCAGAAAACTAACGCTGACGCCAGCAGGAAGCAGCAGTTGGCGCAATCTTTCCTGAGTGTAATCTACACCCTCAATCATTGGCCCGCGCGGATTTGAAACTAACAAATTGCCGTTAACTGGCACCGAATTGACCATATTTGGCCACCAAGCATAACCGCTGTAGCCAAACATCACCGGAACTTGAATAATTTGGTCGTCTCCGAGTAAAAATTCTCTTTTCAGCTTCTCTATAATCGGATTAAGTTTCTGATTTTGCAAATAGAGATTGTGTTGAATTAAAGCGCGATTTTGCAAAGCGGCGCTGACAGTTGTTTGAGTGCTCAAACCGCGATTGATCGTCACATCGCCGTAACCTCTTCCCTCCAATTCTTCCAACAGCTTAACTCCGGCTTCGGGACTGGCGATCGCCATTACATATTGTCCGGGAGTTTGAGTGGGAATAAAATTGATAATTTCATCGACTTGGCGAGTCAAAAGCCAAGAAGTATCAATATCCACTGGCGGCCCTTGAATTCTCTGAGCTTGAATAAAATCAAGTACCTCTGGATTAAAACTAGCATTTCCCGAATTCCCGTAATAAACTCGACCCATTGGGTGTCCGGGAATCGGCGGTGTCACCTGCAAATTGCCGTATCCATCAGACCACTGACTTACAGGGTCTAAAGAACGAGGACTGCCAATTTTTACTATTTTCCAATCCCGGTTTAGAGTTGATTTAATAGGCGGGTTTTTCTCTGGCTCGCTATTGCTTTTTAGGGCTACATTAAACTGGCGTATCTCCGATTCTTCGGGGAGTTGAACGTAGCCGTTTTTCTGGGTATCTTGCATCCAAGTGCGATCGCCCTGGAGAATTTTTACTCTAGCGCCCGTGGGTTCTACTGCTTGTTTTAGTTGCGAGATAAATTCGCTGTTTACCGAGCCTCTGTCGCTGACCTGAACTTCGGTTACTGGTGCGGTATTGGGCGCTATCATCCAAGGACTAACGCCCATTTGAATAGTTGTGGAAGCGATTTCTTGACCGTTATTTAGGGCAGTTGCTTTGAGATTTACAGTGCCGTTCCAGTTGCGATCGGCAAATTGTTTGGCTTCCACACCTAAAACAATATTCGTGCTGAAAACTAGAGGTTTAGCACCGGATATATCTACAGGTTGCCAGCCGTCGCCCGTCTTCTGAAAAACACTTATGTGAGGGCTAGCAATGCTGTCAGCCGTGATAAATAACTGAGAGGTTTTGAAGCTTTCAGACATTGTTAAGTTAACTTGAGAAAGCATTGCTGCACGGCGGGGAGCGCTAACTTTGGTTTGTTTCCAAGTCGGTATCTTGCCGCGATCGTCGTTATTGCGACCGTTAAATAAAATTAGCGCGCCCTTGGACAAAGACCATTGTTCTTTTCCGGCGTCGTCTTGCTGGTTAATTTGGCCATCTCTGTTAGTATCTCCCACAAACAAAAAGTTCGACGGGGACGCAGCAGGCGTAACTGGGGCGGGAGTTGGTGTTGCAGTTGATTCTGGAGTTGGTTGAGGAGTTGCTTGCTGATTTCTCTCTAACTCTTGTCTTTCAAGTTCTTGTCTGGCTAATTCTTGTCTGGCTAATTCTTGCTTTTCAAGTTCTTGTCTTTCAACTTCTTTCCTGGCTAGCTCTTGTCTTTCAAGTTCTTGTCTTTCAACTTCTTTCCTGGCTAATTCTTGCCTTTCAAGTTCTTGTCTGGCTAACTCTTGCCTTTCAACTTCTTGCCTTTCAAGTTCTTTCCTGGCTAATTCTTGCTTTTCAAACTCTTGCCTTTCAAGTTCTTTACGGGCTAGTTCTTTCCTTTCAAGTTCTTTCCGGGCTAATTCTTGCCTTTGAAATTCTTGTCTTTCTAGTTCTTTTCTAGCCCGGTCTTTTTTCTCTTGCTCTTTTCTCTCTATTTCTCGACGAGCAAATTCTTTTTTCTCTTGCTCTTTGCGAGCTCGCTCTCTTATCTCTTCTTCCTCGGCTCTAACTTTCTCAATAGAACGTGCAACTTGCATTTCATAGGTAGCGACACTGAGGTTTCCTTGGTATTCGATGGTTTTGTCGATCGCCCGATCTGCCAAAAAAGAATCGTGAGGAATGAGTCGCAGGGTATTGATAGCCAACTCCCACAGCCGCTGGGACTGTTCCCAGGTAGCAGAAGAAGGATTAGAAGTGCGTCCAATTAAGACTGCTTGGGCGGCTAATTGAGCAGCATCGTCCCAATTATATTTGGCTCTTTCTTCTATTTGAATCTGACTTTGAACGTTTTCGAGTTGCTGCGTCAGAGTTTGGGATTGCTGGCGGTGGATTGCTGATTTCCAAAGTTCTGCAGGAAACGGGGCGCTGTCGGGAGTTTTGGCAAGGTTATCTAATTGTACTTTGAGGCGATCGCGCAATTTGTAGAGTTCGGAAAGGGATTGCGGAGTTTCGCCGTCTGGCTGTCGCCCAGAGAGTGCGAGTTGGTAGTTTAGGGAAGGTTGAGCCACTGTTGTGGGGACTGCAACCCAAATAATACCGATGACGACACCGAAACCATTGATAATGGCGATCGCAATATATTGAACCCAGCGCATATAGTTTATCCTCAGACACGCCAATAATTTTACCTAATCTTGGGAGCAATGGGGGATTTAATTGTAAGGTTGTTGGGTCGGGAAGGGCGAGGGGCTTTTTTTCAGCTTTGGGGACGTATTACCCGAATCAATTTGCCAGTCAATGTTTCTTCAGCAAAAATAGCTTCATCAATACGTGATGCCAACCTTTCCCAGTTGCGATCGTTAGTACAGGCAATAATACCAGAATGATTAGGTTGGATGCGATGCAGTCGGATGAAATCTTGCCGATTGAGTGTTAACACCGATCGAGAATCACTCGTTGCAAATTCTAACACTCGATCGTCAGGAATTTTAAGTCCAGCATTGCCTGCTTCTTGAACAGTTAAAACATCGTGACCTAGAGTTCGCAGAATTCTGACAACAGCTATTGGGTATTGCTCATCTGAATATAAACGCGCCATGTTTTAGGCTTCCTCATTTTCCCGGATTGCCAGTTCAATTTCATCAGGATAGGCATCAGCATAAGCCCAGGTATTTGCCAGATCCGCCGCACTAATAGTGGGATAATTTTCTAGCAAATCGGCTTCACTATATCCTATACGACGAGCTTCAACCATTACCCAAACAGGGATACGAGTCCCCGCAATACAAGCCCTACCACCACACACGCCGGGAGTTTTTTCTATTCCTTGCCAAGTATTGCTTAAACTTTGGACTAATAGCTGTATTGCCTGAGTTTTTTCAGCGGGAGTTAAGGCAAGGAGTTGTTTTTCTAATTCTTTCAGTGTCATTGTTTACCATCTCCTAAACTTTACTCTATGGGAAAAACAGGAATCAGTTGATCGATTTCTACCATCAGTTGCATGGTTTCTGTGAGCGCAACCACCACCTTTTGATAGTGCAGTACATCATCAAAGGATAAAGTGCGTTTGGCTTTCTTACGGTCTTTGAGCCATTTGTCTAACACGTGATAACCGCCAATTTTAAACTCCCAAACTTCGGGGGCGATACCTTCAAAATAGCGGGTTTTGTTAATATAAACTCGTTGTTCTGCGGGTTTATAGGTAACTTCGGTAACGGCATTGTCACCATCGCCACTCATTTTAGTAATCAGCTTATTCAGCTTTTTCGATTTCATCAGGTGCAGGTCTACCAATGCCTGACCTTTTGCACCCAAGTCTTTAAATAGCTGGTCGTTGCTGGTCAAAGGCACACGAGGAAAGTCGCCTTTGAGGAATTCGGCGTAGCGTTGGCGATAGGTAGGGCTATGGAAGATGGCGTAGATGTAGTAAAAGATTGATTCTGGGGTGGGAATAGATCCCAATTTTTCTCGAATTGCTGCAATGAAACCTGAAGAGAGATTAGAAGATTTTTCAACAAATAAACTGCCTTGTTGATTTTTCGTATCAGGATAAATATAAAGAGGGAAGAAATAATTTACTTCTTTAAGAGATACTGTATGATGCTGAATAATTTTTGAAGTACAAAAAATATGCCCCCACTCGCCTATTTCAATAGAGCGCGTGGTACTAAAAGCTAGATTGTCTTTATCTAAAATATGCTGCATCACTTCATATCGAGGCATACAAATAAAACCTCTTGTCTGTCCTGTATAGTAAGTAAATCTTGTGTCGAAGGGACGATATACAATAGGAACGATTTTAGAATTTTCACTACCAGTTTTCTTTAAATCTTTTTGAGCAAGCTCAACTTGCCAATCCCGTGCATCTTTACCAAGATTATATTTTTGTCTAGCGTCTTCTATTGAAAGTGAAACAAAATCTTTAACAGTATCCTTAACCTCTTGAAATGATAACTTTATTGTTAAATCATCTCTTGCCGTGACAATTCCCACCGAATGAACAGGCAATATATCTGTGATTTTCCAGCCTTCATCATATTCTTCTAAAAGATTTCTGTCTTGGGGGCAAAATAAATAAAATGATGATTGAGGTTCAATAGCTTTCCATTCAACATCATTAATATCTAATAAACTTAAGCTTTCATATTTAGATGCGCGATCGCCCCATAACTCTGCATGGTGAACTTTAGCTGGTGTATCCTTTCCAGGTTCTTTAACAAAAATTCCAATACTCACACCCTGTTGAATATCAAAGACATTTTGATCGGGTGAACCATCGGGAGAAACTTCTTTCTTCTTAGAATTACCGTGTAAATCTAAAATGTAGATATCAGTAAAGGTTTGCATCAAGTTCTGGCGCATTCCTCGAAACGTTGGATTATCCAGATAACCGTGATTAGTAACAAACGCTAAAACACCATAACCAGTTTCACTGACTCGCCATTGTCCAAAGCGAATGAATTTTACATAATCATCTTGCAACCATTTGGGATTCTTTTCATCTAATGGCCGACCATTTACATAGTAATAATCTTTAACTAAACCCGCGATCCACTCGCTTTTATTTGCGGAATGTCCTGAATAGGGCGGATTGCCCAACACCACCATCACAGGTGTATCTCGTTTTACCGTCGAAGCTTCATTTGCTTCTTCTGCCACAAACTGACCAAACAAAATCTCTGACTTTTTCATTGCCTCATCTAGCGTATTGGTGAGGTAAATGCCTAATCGTTGTTTGCCCTTAAATTTGTAACCAAGCTCTTGAAGTTCTAGCCCTAGCTTCAGGTGAGCAATGGCATAGGGAGCCATCAATAACTCAAATCCAAACAACCGATTCAGCAAATTATCTCGCACATAGCTATCCCACTGATTCGCCATGCCAATTTCTTCTAAATTGCGGTAAATTTGCTTTACCACTTCATACAAAAACGTACCCGTACCCGTGGCAGGGTCGAGAATTTGTACTTTCGGCTTTTGTGTTACTGCATCTTTGGCGTTATCAGCTAATCCCAATGGCAGATCGAAGCGGTCTTTGAGAATCGCATCAACCGATCGCACAATAAACGACACCACAGGTTCCGGTGTGTAATAAACCCCTCGACTCTTCCGCAGGGCTGCATTGTACGCCGCCAAAAACGTTTCATAAAAATGCACCACCGGGTCTTCTTGCCGAGTGCGCTGCCCAAAGTTTTCGAGAATGCTACCCATATCAACCTGAGACAGCAATTGCACCAAATCGTCGATCGCCCAATCGATCTGACTGACTGCATCCGTTTCGACGATCGTATTAAACAATCGCTTCAAAAATGGGTTTGTTGCCGGAATATACGTGCCAGCCGTGCGCCGAGTAAACGGTTCACCCCCTGGATTTTGAGCATGACCAACTCTTGCCGCAAATAACCCATAAGAAATCGTCTGAGCATACATATCAGCAAAATCAGCATCATTCAAATCGGGCAACAAAACCTCACTAAATCCCTGTTTCAGTTGATGCAATTCACCGTCTTTCCTTTCTCCTTCCAGCGCAGTTGTTGTTGCTAACCGGATTGCCTTCGTCAACCTCGCCATCTGTCGCGCCAGGTCTTCAGGACTGCTGATAATCTCGCCTGTATAGTTGATAAACTGATCTAGCAGAGCCGCAATCTTTTCTGTAGCTCTTGCTTCCAGCTTATTCTCATTACGATCTGCTAAAATTTCCTTCTGCCTGCGCTTCCCATTCACATACCAACGAAACTCTAAATAATTGGTCAATACTAGATTCGGAAACGCTTCTATATACCGCTGCAATTGCTCCGATTTTTCTATCTGATCCAGGTCTAGCCCAACGTCTTTGGCTTCTACATAACCCACCAATAGTTCCCGCCGCCGCACGGTAAAGTCTGGAATCCCTGCCTTATTGCCTTTTTCTTCAATGACGGCATCAATGCCCTTGTCTGAGTCATCCAGCAAATCTTTCAGCGCTGGATAATGGCTGCGCTCGCTACCTTTTTGCAGGTTATTTTGAATCGACTTGAGGTAAGCATCAAAAGATATAGACGGCATTGAATCAGTTCCCTGGTTTAGTTTGGAAATATTTCCTGAATTCGTTTAATGCTATTATAGTAGATAGAATAGTCCTGGAGATAGGGGCCCAGAAACCGGGTTTTTTAGGAAAATACTTCGTGGCTACCGACAGATTAGATAAAAACCCGGTTTCTTTGTCGGAGTCAGTAAGCCCTATATGGATTTATTCTCTTTTTCGCTGACCGAAAGGTAAAAATCATGAAATGTCGCTGTTATTTCTTAATTTGTAATTGCTCAACCCCCTTGACAAGAGAACGAGATAGACATTAGATAGAGGAATGAAAAAACTCCCTGACCTAAA
>NZ_JAUBQM010000089.1:0-25844 GCF_036701245.1 Microcoleus sp. Pol14D4 | reverse complement strand
TTGGGTCATTACTCAAAACAATTTGAAGGAATATAGCTTCAGCTTATCACCCTTCTCTCAAGAATGAAATAGCCCTGTGGGAGCAACAGTATGTATTATTGTTACATCATTCATCCCTTACTATGAACGCACTCAAGATTGGACAGCATTGGCATGGTGGATACATGACCACATTGATGCTTATGCAGCAATGACCTTTTTCCCAAAGTATGCAGCGTTCAACATTAGGTGGAGCGAGAATCCTAATGTTTCAAAAACCATTTCTAGCTACGTAAGAAACCCGCACACTGGTAAGAATAGCGGGTATCTGACAAAGAAGGGGATGGATAATTTCTTAGGTTTGCATGAGCAGTTTTACCAAGAATTTATCGATCGCTGACTAAACATCTTTTTGAACTTCTATGCGATAGTTGTAGCCCTGTTCGGTGAGGAAGAGTTGGCGGTGTCGCGCAAAATCTTCCTCGCAAGTTTGTAGCGATACTAATGTATAAAAACTCGCAGTATGTCCATCGGATTTTGGGCGGAGAATTCGTCCGAGGCGCTGCGCTTCTTCTTGGCGAGAACCATACTTTCCCGATACTTGAATCAACACATCGGCATCGGGTAAATCGACGGCAAAGTTGCCCACACGAGATAGAATTAATCCGGGAATCTCTTTGTGACGAAATGCTTCGTAAAGCCGATCGCGATCTGACTGTTTTGTCTTCCCCGTAATCAGAGGCAATTCGGTCATTTTGGCGATCGCATCCAACTGTTCGAGATACTCACCAATAATTAAAATACGGTGTCCCGCCTCCTTTTGCAACAAACTTTGTACCACATCCAACTTACCCGGATTTTCCGCAGCAATCCGAAACTGGCTGCGGCGGGGCGCTAGGGCATATTCCATTTTTTGGGCCTCATTTTGGGCGACGCGGATTTCCGTACAATTGGCAGTAGCAATAAATCCCTGTCCTTCCAATTCGCGCCAAGGTACGTCATAGCGCTTGGGCCCAATCAACGTGAATACATCGCCTTCTTTCCCGTCTTCGCGAATCAATGTCGCAGTTAAACCTAACCTGCGTCGTGCTTGTAATTCAGCGGTTATCCGAAATATCGGTGCAGGTAATAGATGGACTTCATCATAAATAATCAGTCCCCACGATTCCGCATTAAACAACTCGAAATGCGGGAATTCATCATCTTTATTCGATCGATAACTTAGCATTTGGTAAGTCGATAGAGTGACAGCAGCCGTCTGTTTGGTGACACTGCTGTACTCAGCGATCGCATCCTCAGTTAAACTCGTTTTGTCTAATATTTCCCTGCGCCACTGGTGCACCGAAGTCAAACTGCTGGTGAGGATGAGTGTCTTTTGCTTTACCAAACTCATCGCTAACATCCCGACTATGGTTTTACCAGCCCCGCACGGTAGGACGATCGTCCCGCTTCCACCTTTTACCTCCCCGTCCTGATAGAATGCCTCTGCTGCTTCTTGTTGATAAGCACGCAAGTTAAAGGGCAAGTCCGCTAAAGTACGATCGCGCAAAGAAATCCCTAATTCGGCACCCTCGACATATCCAGCCAAATCTTCTGCCGGATAGCCAACCGCTAGTAAAGCTTGCTTGAGTACGCCGCGATTCCCGGCATCGACTTGAAAGCAAAGATCCGAGATGCGCTTGCCCAACATTGGTTTGACGCGATCGTCCCGTACCAGCAATTCCGCTAGGGGCAAATCGGCAATTCGCAGTTGTAAATCGGGGCTAGCGACATCGATTCTTTCAATTACAGTTAATCCATACCGCGCCCCTAACAGTTCAATTTCCTGCGCTACGGAGTCAGGAATGGGATACTTGGCATACTTCCGCAAAGCTGCGATCGCCTCTTCAACTGGCATTCCCGCCGCCCGCGCATTCCACACGCTGAGGGGCGTGATGCGATAGGTGTGGATGTGTTCGGGACTTTTGATTAATTCGGCAAAGGGGGCGATCGCTTCTCGCGCCTGTTGTGCTGTGGGGGCGTGAACTTCTAGTAAGATCGATCGATCGCTTTGCACGATCAAAGCATTTTCAGGAACATAATTCATAGGTTGTTGCGATCGCAGATAAAAGGCAGATAAACGCAGATAATTTTAATTGGTTGTATAGCAATCCTTGCAGGAGTCGTAAATTTTTTACCCCACCCCAACCCTCCCCTTGGTAAGGGGAGGGAGTAAGAAACTCACAAATGATTTAGGATTGCTATAGATACTTGTAGCGGTGAAGGAGTCGGGCGATAATCTGAGTAATAATTTTCAGGATTTGTATCTGAATGCTGCACCCTGGCGCGAGTGCGATCGATACCACCGGACACTATCTTCCACCCATTTTAAACGAAATAAAAGTATTCTTGTTCCCCCCCCTTTGCAAGGGGGGGCTAGGGGGGGTCAAAGAGTGTTGCACGATTTTAGAGAAATGGTATTACTATTTATCCCGCTGGGGTAAGACGTAGCCGACTTGCCGCAGGGCGTTGCGAAATTTAGTTTCCTGGAATAATGGAACCGCCAAAGTGCTATCGCCCGCTAGCTGACAGAATTTTTTGGTACGGGAATCATTGGCAATCAACACAGCTAAATGGGCGTTTTTACATTCGATTAACTTGACAGTTCCTGCATCTTGCAAACTATTCGATCGTTCTGTAACATCCGTCAGAAATTGCTGTACAGTTTCGGGTAGCGGTTCGATACTTCTGGTCTCTAAAACTTCTTTAAATTCTGCTAGCGGGTATCCGGCTTCAATGGCGGTAAATAGCTTTTGTCGATCGAGTTGCCAGACGACATCTGAAACTTTTTTAGCATAGAGATCGAGGACGATCGCATCTGATGCCGCGATGCCTTCTCCTGCTACAACAATATCTAAATTGGGCAGTACGCGGAGTGTTTGACGAAACTCAATTGCTGGCGGGGTGTAATTGTCAGTCAATCCCAAACAGTAAGCCCCCAAAGCTGTCAGGCGAAAAGAGATTAAGCCGTCGTAGCGGCTGAGAAATCTCAAATCGTCCGTTCCCCAAAGATCGTCAAAATCGCTGGGTACGAGGGACGGATCGGCATAGGCAACATCAATTATTCCCAGGGTAGCAACATACTCAAACAACAGGCAGCGCATATATCTTTCTTGCAGGATATGCCAATCGTGACTGCCCGAATATCCTAAGTTACCATACCCAAATTCAGAAATGTAGAGATTGTCGGGATCGCGCGTTACTTCAAACCGATTGCCCGTTGCCAACATATACCTGCTAAATTCGCTAAACAGAACCCATTTACCGACAGGACATTCTGCTAGCCTTGAGGCGATCGCCTCTCTCCGCCCCGCCACCGCTGTCATGCCGCGCGCGCCCTTGCCAGTTTGTCCTTTAATCGCATCAATGCGGCGAAATTCATCAAAAGAGTTTGTTTTTAACCAGCGCTTCCATGCTGTCTGCAATCCTTTGGCAGGCGATTCTTGCAAAGCTTTCTGTCCCGCTTTGGTCAAAACTAGCTTTTTGCCCGATTGTTCGGCGAATTTGCTCGCTTGGGCGATCGCGGCCCAAGCAAAGGATTTGATGTTACCAACCTCGTAGAATATATCGCCCTTTTCCAAGGTAGCTTGGCGCTGTTCGTCGTTATAAAAATCACCCCCTTGCAATACGGCGGCGATCGCTTTCAGAGTTGTGGCACCAGGTAATGCAGTTTTCTCGCTAACGGCGACTTTGCCCGACTGAATCAGACGCAAAACTGCTTCCAAATCCTTTGGGGCTGCCCGTTCCATTTCACAAATAGTCAAAGGAAGTTCGTACTCGGATACCTCTCTTTTAGATGTACGAAAGTTATGTTTTTCTACACGAACTATAAAATTATCTGGCAGTACATCGCCAACTACATTTAAGGAATTTCCTTGAGGTTTTGGCACAAACTTCAGCAATTTTTCTTCCAGATCGTAGGGTATCGCAGTGCCGTAGAAGAACAAGCATAGTAGGGATGGTTCTCGGTTGTATCCATAGCGATCGCTTGTTCCCCAGTTTGGTTGTTGTCCGTATTTCGCCACAAATACATCGGCATCATAGCCACCACCTGACCCATGTATAACTTCCGCTACGGCCGCTTTTTGCAAATCGTCTAATTGCGCCCAAACTTGCTTGAGTTTTTCTCCCTGCATTTGCTGTTTAATCCCAGCAACCAGGTCAGCTTTGCGGGTTAATTTACGTGAAGCGAAGCTATCCCGCAGGGAATCGCCCGACAACAGTGCATACAGCTTTTTTAAATCTTCAACAACTATTCCTTCGAGTGCCTCTTGGAGGGTAGGAACATCATCTATGGTTTGGTAACGCGGCATAATTTTTGGCAATTCGCCTGCTGCAAAATTGTTTGTGCTACCAAATATAACAACTTTCCCCGATTTGTAATTTGAATTTTTGTTACAAAAATCCGAAGCATGGTTTAATATTTATTATTAAGCAGCAAAATCTTATCTAATAAAGTACAAAATTCGGCAAACCAAACAACTCGCAATTACACAACTACTCTTCCAAAATTTAGGGAAAAATTTTAATTTAAAATTTGAGTTTTGAGATTTAACTCGGAGTGTGAGATAATTATTTACAATCGCGACTTGTATTTTACTGAGTCCGCCGACGCGGTAAAACAGCAGTGACAGTCAGCAGCGTTTAAAAAAATCCCAATTCCCAATCATCACAAACAAAGCGATATGAGCGAGCACCCAACCATCAGCTACCGCACCGAAAGCGACTCGATGGGAGACAAACAAATCCCATCTAATGTCTACTACGGCATCCAAACTCTAAGGGCTATTGAAAATTTCCCGATTAGCGGAATTAAGCCTTTATCAACTTACGTTGATGCTTGTGTTTTAATTAAAAAAGCAACGGCGATCGCCAATGGCGAACTCGGCTGCATTCCCCAAGACATCAGTCAAGCCATTGTCCAAGCAGCAGATGAAATCCTAGCGGGCAAATTGCGCGATCAATTTGTAGTTGATGTCTACCAAGCCGGCGCCGGAACTTCTCACCACATGAATGTTAATGAAGTTCTTTCAAATCGCGCTTTGGAAATTATGGGTGATGAAAAAGGTAATTACAAGCGCGTTAGTCCTAACGATCATGTAAACTACGGTCAATCGACAAATGATGTGATTCCGACTGCGATTCGGATCGGCGGATTGTTGGCGTTAGAAAAAACTCTTTTTCCGGCTTTGGCGGATACCGTAATCGCCCTAGAAAACAAAGCCGAAGAATTCAAAGATATTGTTAAATCCGGCCGCACTCATATGCAAGATGCCGTACCGGTTCGACTCGGCGACACCTTCGGCGCTTGGGCGCAAATTCTCAGAGAACATACCTTGAGAATTGACAGGGCATCCGATGATTTGACATCTCTGGGATTGGGGGGAAGTGCGGCCGGAACAGGCTTAAATACTCACCCTGAATACTGTCAAAAAGTTGCTGAAATTCTCTCAGAATTAATCGACCAACCCCTGAAACCAGCAAGACATTTAATGGCAGCTATGCAGAGTATGGCGCCGTTTGTAAATGTGTCCGGTGCACTGCGAAATCTCGCTCAGGATTGCGTTAAAATCTCCCATGACTTGCGTTTAATGGACTCCGGGCCGAAAACGGGTTTGAAAGAAATTCAACTGCCTCCTGTGCAACCTGGTTCGTCTATTATGCCGGGAAAATACAACCCTGTGATGGCAGAAATGACATCGATGGTTTGTTTTCAAGTTATGGGTTACGATAGCGCGATCGCCCTGGCAGCCCAAGCAGGACAATTAGAATTGAACGTGATGATGCCCCTGATTGCCTACAATCTCATTCACAGCATCGAAATTTTGGGCAATACCATCAGCGCTTTGACTGCACAATGCCTCGCCAAAATTGAAGCTAAGGGCGATCGATGTCTCGCTTATGCTGAAGGTAGTCTCGCCCTCGTTACCGCCCTCAACACTCACATCGGCTATCTCAACGCCGCCGCCGTCGCCAAAGAATCTCTAGAAACAGGCAAATCTTTGCGGCAAATTGTGCTAGAACGGGGTTTAATGAGTGCAGAAGACTTGGCAAAAGTTCTAGATTTAGAGAAAATGAGTGCGATGCCAACATCTTCTGCTAACGTTTAGGCTCTCACAGGTATCAGCTAGAAACTAGAAGGCTGAACTCGATTTAATTGTGCCTTCTGCCTTCTAATTTCTGCCTAAGCCCTGTCACAGGTTAAAGTTAAACAATTCAGAATTCAATTTTTTTAGATTTAATTCTGATTTTTTTTATAGTCTAAAGTTTGGGGGCAAAATTTATGCGCGCAGGTTCTTTTGCAAAATTAACTCAAGATAAAGAGAACACAACTCAAGTGACATTTCATTATGTGGAAGGTCACGCAGAAACGTTTACTATTCCGATGCCTGCACAAGAATTCCAAGAGGAAGTGCTGACTTTGTTGAGTCAACCTTGGTTAACTTTCCATTTAGCCGATCAAACGGTTTTTATCTGCACAGCCAGGGTGGTAAAAGTAGAAGTAAAACCCGCGATTCCCGACCTGCAAGGCCAAGGAATATTCTCTAACGCGCTGCGAGTTAGTACCATGCAGCGGGCTGCTGTTGGTAGATTGCCGATGAATACTTAGGGTTCATTTGTATTGAGATTATTCTTTGTAACGCACGCGCAGAACACCCTGCTTAGGGTGTTCTGTGCCTGCGTTACATTGAGATTATTCCCGATCGATAACCAATTACCAATTAATTCATAATTATGTCTGCTGTTAGTTTAATTCGTGCCAATTCATACGATCGCCAAATCTTGCAAACCTCTTTAGAAAGTTTGCTGGCACCCTTGGGCGGAATTTCGGCTTTTGTCAAATCGGGCGATCGGGTTTTACTCAAACCCAATCTCCTCACCGGTTCTCGCCCTACAAAAGAATGTGTCACCCGCCCGGAATTGGTTTACTGCGTCGCTAAAATGGTGATTGAAGCGGGAGGAAAACCGTTTTTAGGCGATAGTCCGGCTTTTGGCAGCGCAATGGGTGTAGCCAAAGCCAACGGTTATTTGCCGCTGTTGGAAGAACTGAATTTGCCAGTAGTTGAGTTTCAAGGAAAACGCTACGAAACTGTCAGCGAAGATTTCAACCATCTGCGAATTTGCAAAGAAGCTATGGAAGCGGATGTAGTTATTAATTTGCCAAAGCTAAAATCTCACGTTCAATTAACCGTGACAATGGGCGTGAAAAATTTGTTCGGCTGCGTCCCCGGCAAAATGAAGGCTTGGTGGCACATGGAAGCTGGCAAAGATAGCGCCAGATTCGGTGAAATGCTGGTAGAAACCGCCCGGGCAATTAACCCAAATTTGACAATTTTGGATGGCATTATCGGTCACGAAGGTAACGGGCCAAGCGGCGGCGAACCTAAGTTTTTGGGAATTTTGGCTGCCTCTGATGATGTGTTTGCTTTGGACAGAACTTTAGTTGATATTATTAATGCCGATCCGGCGGCGGTTCCCACTGTAGCTGCGGCGATGAGATTGGGACTTTGCTCGAATTTAGAGGATCTTGATTTTCCGCTTTTGCAGCCGGAAACTCTCAAGGTTTTGGATTGGAAGTTGCCCGAAACCATGATGGCGATCGACTTCGGTATGCCCCGCGTGGTGAAGTCGGCTTTCAAACACCTTTATATCCGGTTTATTAAAGAAAAGTTCAGCATCAAGGCTTCGCATTAGCGAAGACAGAAGGGTAAAATTTCTTTTTTTTATTCCTTCTGCTTTCTAATAGTCCGGACAGTTTTCAATGACTAACGGTAGAATGAGGGTTTGGGCCTTCTCAGCGAGGTCAAACGGTAACGGTAGAATGAGGGTTTGGGCCTCTGTCTCAAAAACTGTCCGGAGTATTGCTTTCCATTGCTAATTGTAAAGAAATATTATTATTTTACAACATATCTATTTATGTAAAGTTTTAATAAATTTCTTATAAGTTTATGGTTTAAGTAGGTAAGCGGGATTAAACCGCATAATGTAACACTATGTAAACAGGTTTAAGTCAGCCAGTAAGTAGGTAGGCGGGACTAAACCGCATAATGTAACACTATGTAAACAGGCTTAAGTCAGCCAGTAGAGAGCATTTGGAGACTTTGCCTTCATTTACCTAGGGGCGTTTTTTCGCGCCGACTTACTTAAAGCATTTGCCTCGCCGTACTCGCAACTCGCGCTCATTCTTGCTAGCTAGAAGCAGTTAGATAATTTCATTTAAGTATAAACACTTGTAACAGCCCTTGTTTTAACCAAATTTACCCTATAATTGCGCTTTTCTTTATAATTGACCGCTCAATTATAAAGATTGAGTAAAGCTCGTAAAAGGTTATTGACAGTTATACGTAGATCGCAGATGATTGCGACATATCAAACAGACCTCACCTTAAATCATAAAGGTCTAATCCAGTTGCTGAATCAATCTTAAGTATTAGATATCTCCGAAACATAGTCTGAAATGCTTCGCCTATCAGGCGGGGAAATTTCCATTAGGTAGATGTCTGTTATATAGATCGATCGACAACCCTTGCCAAGTACAGCAAAGATTCACTACCGCATCAGTAAAAACTTAAAATCAGGAACTACCTCACCTATGCTTACTAACAACAATCTGACAATCGTACAACCACTAAAAGCCAAGTTTTTGCCAAACAGTGAAGTTTTACTAACCCGGAAGTTAATAGAAGCAGTTGGTGAGTTAGCCACCTATTGGTCTGGTTCAATTACTGTGATGATGGAAGAAACGAAAGAAGACAACGACCAGATGGATGCCAAAATATTCAAACTTGATGAATTGCCATTCAAACTGGAAATAATTTCTTTTGATAAAATTACCCCAGCTTTACTACATCAGCATCAGAGTGCGCTGGTATTGGCAGCCCCGGAATACAGACAGAACCATATCAGTAAAGTGTGTAAAATAGCGGGAGTACCGTGTATTTACGTTTCCGAATACAGTCTGAAAACTCGCAAACAGATCGTGAATGTAAGTACGAAAAATCCTCTGATCCGCTTGCGGAGAATGATCTGGACTTACAGCCAGGAATATAAGCAGCGCAAGGCGATCGCAATGGCAGAGGGATTGCAGTGCAACGGCACCCCTACATACCAAGAATACAAGCATCTCAATCGCAACCCACAGTTGTTCTTGGACACGCGGATTAGAGAGGATATGTTAGCAACAGAAGCTGACATTGAACGGCGCACTGAAAACCGCTCTCAAGATATGCCTCTCCGGCTAGTATTCTCCGGTCGCCTGATTAAGATGAAAGGAGCCGATCATTTACTTGAGGTCGCTAAAGAACTCAAACAACTGAAGGTGAAATTTGAAATGTTCATCAGTGGTGTTGGTGACTTAGAAGAGATGATGCACCAGCAAATAGCTGCAAATCAACTTAATGATTGCGTGAAAATGCTTGGAGTGCCTGACTTTAAAACAGATTTTTTCCCCTTTGTTAAGAACAATATTGATTTGTTTGTTTGCTGTCACCGACAGGGCGATCCTTCTTGTACTTACATAGAAACTATGGCTGCTGGCGTGCCGATTGTTGGGTATGCTAACGAAGCATTCCAGGGAATTGCAGAAATGTCGGAGGCAGGATGGGTTGTGCCAATGAATCAGCCTAAACAGATGGCGAAGAAAATTGCAGAACTTAGCCACAACCGGGAAGAAATTACATCGATGTCATTAAAGTCCCTGAAGTTTGCTCAACAGCACACATTTGAGAAGACTTTTCAAGCGCGCATAAAACATATGCAGGCTATTGCCTATTCAACGCTGCCTAATCAAGTCACCGAAAGTCAAGTAAGTGATGCTCCAGATATGGTTTTGGCGTACAGTCAACTGCCTTAAGAATCTTCTGCCTATGATTGAGACAGGCTTCATTAAGGTAGCCACGGAAATTGGAGGTATCGTAAACGCAATGTTTGAGGTGAGCGATCGCCATTAGAATTAGATGTTTTTTTCAAACTTAATAGCATCAAACTCGACTGGGCGATCGCACTTCTTCCATAGGTTTTCAAATCTCAACAGGCTACACATTTTCTGACCAACTACCAGATCCCATAGCAACCCTAAACCATTGAGCAACCAACTCATTTTCCTTTCCACGGGAACTGGCAAAAGTAATAGTGGTTTGAGTTGAAATCTTGTTAAATCAACGGCTTCATTATTTACGTATATGCACAACTGCTTTTATTAGTATCATAGCCTAGAGACCTACCATGTTGATAACTTAATATATCCTTGAATTAGTGCTTAATTATTGACAACATAAAAACTTACTCACACCCAGCTAGTAGAAGGTGTATTTTTTTATAAAAACTGATAGAGTTAAGTTAAATGCGTTAGCTTAAATTGGATGTTACCTGAAAACCCCACCTTAGCAATTTTATTCCTAAAACTTCATAAGTTTTAGGTATTCATCTGCTGTGTTTAGCATCCCCCAATTATCACTCACACATAATCTCCCGGATCGATATAACATAATTGGTTATTAGTAAGTCCATTACCTAAGTAAGGCCAACTAAAATGCAGCAAAATCAACAGTGCTTAAGCCCTACCCTCACCTGTCCGATATCGGGACAGAGTATGAAACCGTGGCTATTTATACCCGGTGATTGGCGCAGACCTAGAAATAAAGAGTCATTTCAATTGTACTGGTGCGAAAAGTCACAACTTGGATGCATTCATCCTCTACCCGAACTCAACAAAATCGCCAGCTTCTACGACATCGATGAGTATTATACTCATCATATAGACTTTACAGGCTTTGTATCTGCCTCTTCTATTTCTTTCTTCGATAAATTGCGTACCCATCTAGCTTGGCGTTTCGATCGCGGAGTAGATGTCACAAGTAAATGGTGGAAGCAACAGTTCGGGACTGCTTCCTCCTCGATCTTAGAAATTGGTTGCGCCAACGGACATCTGCTGCAAGAACTGCAAGCAGATGGTCACAAAGTCTGGGGCGTAGAACCCGATCGACAAGCTTTGGTTTTGGCCCAGCAGCAGCGAGGCCTTAATGTATTTTATGGTACTGCAGAATCTTTGCCCCCGGAAGTCCGGTCTAGACAGTACGACATAATTGTGATGAACCATGTACTCGAACATACCAGAGATCCTTTACTTGCACTCCGCAATGCCATGCAGTTACTCGTGGATGGTGGCAAATTGGTAATGGAAGTACCAAATAACTCTTGTATTGGGCTGAAATCATCAGGGATTACATGGATGCATCTAGATGTACCAAGGCATTTGTATTTCTTCACACCGCAGAGCTTTCGCGCTATCTGTGAAAAAGTAGGATTTGAGATAATTTCTACCCAATTTAATGGCTACTATCGCCAATTCGACAACACTTGGATCGATGATGAAAGAAAAATTTTCCGTCTGTTCGATTCAATGGCATCTCATCAGATAGTAAAGCCCAAAGAAAACAGTAAAGTCCAAGCTTGGAAGCTACTGCTGAAAACAATTTTTGCTGCTGATGAAAACAAGTACGATTCGATCCGGATTGTGGCCCAAAAACCATAGCTCGATCGAGGTAAGGGCAATAAATTTTTGGTTTGATTATCAAGTTTGGTTGCACACTCGCCATACTTTGGCTATCTCCTGAGATCGTCGCCCATGCCAGGAGTACAGTCACACCAAATGCGACTATTGACCCAGCAATCCACCTGACTCGATCGAGACTGACCCACCAACTTTGTTTGTAAGGTGTGCAGTCCGCAGCTTACTGCATAGATAATGCAAAAATTGCTTTCTGGCGTAATATTGTTTGCGGTTGCATCGGCATAATATATTTGGATCGTGTCAGTGGGATATCTTAAGCTCGCGATTTGGGTAGCGAGTTTAAGATATCCCACTATAATTCCGATGCCACCGGATTTGATATAAGTTTTCTTGAATATGCGATCGCAGTTGTACCTCAAAACGATTAGTTACGATGTGTTTGCTTTTTTCTTGTGAGCAACCATAATGCACAAGAAACTTTTAAATTTCAACCATATAATACTTCTTCTACAGGCGGCGTCGCGTCTGTGGGGTCGAACTTTTTGATTTTCAAAGCTTGTAGCAAAAACAACCAGATATAAAGCGGATTCAAAAAAACATACCGCTGCCAAAGGCGCCGAGGTTCTTTGATCATCCGAAACAGCCATTCCAAACCTATCTTAGATAAAAACTCAGGAGATTTAGCCAAATTACCCGCATGAAAATCGTAAGCAGCACCTACAGCAATCAGCGGCATTGATAAGTCATCCCGGTATTCGTAAGCCCAGACTTCTTGTCGCGGACACCCCAAACCGACAAAAGTAATTGCTGCACCGCTGTTGCGAATTTGCTGTGCAATTTCTTGCTTCTCTTGGGGCGAAACTTGCCTAAATTTAGAAGGCTGAGTTCCAGCAATAATTAACTTGGGAAAACGCTGGCAGAGATTGGAACATAAAGCCTCGAGTACAGAAGCTTGAGAGCCGTACAAATAGATAGGTAATCCTTCTTCTGCCGCACGTTCGCAGATTTGTAACATCGCATTCGGCCCGCAAACTCGATCGGGCAATTCCGTATGGTATAACCAATTTAACGCCCACCTGACCGGCTGTCCGTCTGGCAATACTAAGTCAATGTGATTAATCCGATAACGATGAGTGCTGTCGAGAACCCCAGTCATTACCCCGTGAACCGCGAGAGCAGAAACTGACATTGGTTTTCCGGCGCTGGCTGCCGCAATAATTTTGCTAACAGCCGCTTCATAATTAACGGCATTTACTAATATGCCGAGTACATTCTTTTTCCCTTTATCAATCATGGAACACCTCTTTAAGCCAACGCTCGCGGTTACAGCCATAAATCTCCCCTAAGATTTGTTTAACTTTGTATTCTTCAATCGTTTACCTAAATTCCCAGCACATTCTGTTTGCCCCGCTCAATCATTGGAATCCTCTTTCAGCCAACGCTCGCGGTTACATTCATAAATCTCCTGTAAGATTTGTTTAACGTCATATCTCATTTTCCAGTTGGGATAGTGACTGGAAAATTTTGAATTATCGCTAATCCACCAAATGTGATCGCCAATTCGATTCCCTTCAGCATAAGTCCAATTAAACTTGCGTTCCGCAATTGCCTCGCACATTTGGATAGCTTCTAACATCGAACAATTGCTGTACCTGCCTCCTCCTGTATTATAAACTTGGGCACTTCTGGGAGCTTTATAAAATTCATAAAATGCCGAAATTAAATCCGCGCTGTGAATGTTATCGCGAACTTGCTTGCCTTTGTAGCCAAACACAGTGTAAGGAGTTCCCGTGACAGCACACTTCATCAAGTATGCGAGGAAACCGTGCAATTGAGCTCCTGAGTGATTTGGACCCGTCAAACAGCCGCCGCGAAAACAAGCGGTGTTCATATTAAAATATCGACCGTATTCTTGAACTAAAACGTCAGCAGCTACCTTAGAAGCACCAAACAAACTGTGCAAGCACTGATCTATTGACATATCTTCCCGAATGCCGCCTTCGTAAGTATGCCCGGGTTCAATTTCCCACCTGTGTTCTAATTCAATTAAAGGCAAACTGTTAGGCGTATCGCCGTATACTTTGTTTGTAGAAGTGAAAATAAAAACAGCTTTGGGACAGTACAGACGAGTTACTTCTAGAAGATTGAGAGTGCCGTTGGCATTGACGGTAAAGTCTATTTTCGGAGCACGGGAAGCCCAATCATGGCTGGGCTGGGCTGCTGTGTGAATTACTAATTCGATTGACTCGCCGTACCGCTGAAAGATATTGGTAATCGCTTCATAGTCGCGAATGTCCACATCTAAGTGATAATACTTGGTACCCAAAGACTTTTCGAGAAGTTGGCGGTTCCAGTTTGTAGAACCATCAGCACCAAAAAAGAACTGGCGCATATTATTGTCGATTCCAACTATATCTAAGCCTTGTTTGGCAAAGAACTTACACGCCTCAGATCCAATTAAACCCGCCGAGCCAGTAATGATTGCAACGCCCACGTTTCACCGCCTGAAAAAATATAGTTTTCTTTGTTTTGCCCGATCGAACAAATCAGAAGTTATCCTGATTTTCCATCGAATACATCTTCGCACAATTGGGCGAAGAATAGACCTTTAACATCCCAATCATAGATTTCCCTGACGCGCGTTTGACCCGATCGACCCAAGCGCGATCGCAATTCACGATCTTTGGCTAAACACACTATAGCTTCTGCTAGACCCTGCACAGTGCGATCGGGATCGGTAGCAGCCACTTTAATTCCCGTTTGCTCCGTCACTTGAGTAGCAGGTCCGCCTAAATCCAAACAAATCGTCGGACGGCCAACACCCATCATTTCCGTACACACAAAACCTCCAGAGTCATGCAAACTCGGATGGAGGAGAACGTGAGACTCCCCCATTTTAGAAAGAGTTTCAGTGCGAGATAAAGTTCCCCAAAAAAATACTTTATTTGCCAGTCCCAATTCTCTTACCAAAGTTTCCAAGCGCTGCCTTTCCGGGCCGTCTCCGACAATCCAGTATTCCGATTGTTCCAGATTCGCCTCCGCAAATGCACGGAGTCCTAAGTGCACCCCTTTCCAGTGTAAGAGACGACCGACACTGATGAATCTAATTGGTTGCTCCGGCGGGGTAGGAAATTTCTCTAGTTCTTGAATTTCCTGCTGCGATAAACCAACTTGCGAGAAAATCTTCACGTTTTTTGCTTTGAGAAATCGCAGTCTGGCAGCGGTTTCTTCCGTAGTTGCCAGCGCCACAGCACTGCGACGCGCCGTCAGCCCCACAAACGGATCGCGTTCTCCTACGCTTTGAGCCAATGCCCGCAGCGTTTCGTAAATTTTGCCCCGGCGGCTAAAATCTTGCCAAAAAGCCTTTGGTGCTGCTTCTGCACCCCCCACAGGCCCCCAAATAAAAGGATGTGGCAACAGCGCCAAGAAACTGGGAGACCAATGTTTGACATAAGTTACGTGATGTACGATGTCAAAACCAATTTCGCGATCGAGCTTCCGAGCGATAAAATAAGCCCAGATTTGCCACAGATAGTAGTGAAGTTGGAGCAATCCTTGTTTCCCCTTCCAATCTTCGCTCCACCCAAAAGGATCGAAATAAACAAAGTGCAGGTTGGGCACTGGGTTGCGCTCTAGTTCGGCTTCAATGTACGATCGACAAAACGTTCGAGTAAATACCCAACTTTCGTGATGTTTAGCAGATTGGATAACAGTATTCCATCCTACTCCCTCTTCAGAGCCGAGATTCGGTTCGCAAGCAAACGCAGATAATAAAACTTTCATGGCTAAGTGGTAATTGCTAATTGGTAATTGGTAATTTTTCCCTCTTCCCTCTTCCATCCCTCCGTTAAATCATTTAAAAAATCCGTTGCCGAACTTCTTTCACCTATTGTCCATCAAAAAAGATGTAACTTCGACGTAAGCTTTAGCTGCTGTTTCTGGCGTTTTTTGAGAAATTATCTGTCGTGAACGCTCTCCCATCGACTCAATCAAATCAGGATTATCTAGAAAAGTTTGCATTTTATCCGCTAACTCTTGAGCACTGCTAGGATCGAAAATATAACCGTTATCGCCTGACATAATTAACTCATAGGAAGCTGCACCATTTGAACACAACACTGGTTTTCCGAACACCATCGCTTCCGGTACAACCATACCCCAGACATCCTCAAAAGTAGGAAACACAAAAATATCAGCTTGCTGAAAATAAGCACCCAAATTTCCGTATTCCACCCATCCAGCCCACGTTACTTGCTCTTCAAAACCGCGCTCTTTAATAAAAGCTTCTAGTTCTTCCCGCTGATCTCCCTTGCCAACAATCAACAGCGAATAATCAACATAACCTTGATTTTTAAGAATAGCGCAAGCTTCTAAAAGCGTTTTAATTCCCTTTCTCGCCGTGATCCGCCCTACATACAGAAAAATCGGGCGTTTTAACTGCACGTTCGGTGGCTGAGTTTGATCCAATCGTTTCAGCAAAGCTCGCGCATCAGGTACGAGATAGGTTCTAGTAAAAATTTTATCCTCCGGTACGTTGAGAACTTCCATCAGATATTTTTTACCCGCATTGCTATTGGCAACAAAAGCATCGGCAAACCGGACAAGGATGCGGCGCACAAATGTCCTAAAACTGGAATCTCGAAAGTCTGTATTTGGGGAACTACCATCGTAAATAATGGCAATTTTCCACCTTAGTAGCGGTTTTAAAAACGCAACAATTACAGTCCACAAAGAGAAAGCTTGGGGAAAGACCACATGAGGTCTAAATTTTAGCAAATAGCCGATAATACGAGGCGATACTACAATGAATCCGCGATCGTATCCTGTTTCTATTTTTTCCGTCTCGACAAATTTAGTCTCCCCTACCAACTGAATTGCCGATGCGCCCGGCAGGCTCGGATCGAACCCCGGCCAAACACGACCCGTATAAAATACAGTATGCTTAAAAATTTTCGTAAATTCCATCAAAACAGGCTGCCAGTAAGCTCCCAGTTCCACTTCCGGGACAAGCCAAGCAATGCGGATTTCATTTCTATCAACCATCCTATTCACCTTGAGTTTTGTTTTTAGCCAATCCCAGTTTACTCAACACTGAAAGCCAAACTAACCTGCGATAAGGTAGCAGCCAATAAATTGGCCACAACCACCCACCATGTCGCTGAGTAAATACTTTCCACTCTTGAGCCGGTTGCAGGGTCGTATCTTTGAACGATAAACCTTTCGGTTGGCTCATTTTATCCAATCCTTCGCTTAAATTATCAGCAGCCGTTTTGGTCACCTGGGGGTTGAGGGAACAAGTACCTAAATAGCCAGGAGCAATCCAAACTGTACATCCTTTCTGTCTGGCTCGTAAACCATAATCCCAATCGCCAATATAATGGACAAAAGCCGGATCGAGGTTGCCGACCATTTGCACAACATTGCGGGGAATTAATACGCAGTTGCCGTGCATAGTATCGCAGATCTGAGGCTCTTTTGTTGGTTCTAGGACGCCATAGCGGAAGGGGTGCAAAGGGTTATTTCGCACAACACCGCCGTATGTTGTTTTACCCGTTTCTGGGTCGCAGGTAGAGCCACCAACGATTGCTTTTGTTTCTCCTTTTTCTGATAATTTTTGAGTAGTTTTTAGCAAGATACTTACGGTTTCTGGATAAATAAGAGTGTCATCATTTAACCATAGGTAATAGTCGGGATCATCTTTCATGGCTTCGCTGAAAGCCCCACGCATTCCCCCGTTCCAAAATAGGTTCCCGTCGCCAGAAAAAATATTGACTTGAGGATAGATTTGACGAACTGCCTCGCTGGTGCCGTCGGTACTGGCATCATCGACTAAATAGGCTAAAATATCAACATCCGCTGGAAGTGCCTGCTTAAAAAGAGCATCTAAGCAAGCTAATGTTTTCTCTTTGCGGTTGAAGCACGTTAAAAGGGCGGCGATTTTAGTACGGTTCATTGTTCCCAGTTGTGCGGCTTATAGCGATATGCAAGGTAAAATTTACCAAATAAAATCAGATTTTTATCTTGACTTGGGAGTTGACAGAACCTCCTTAAAAACAGACAAATAGCGATTTGCTTGTATCTCCAAGGTGAATTCTTGTTCCACTTTCTGGCGGGCGCGAATACAAAGTTTTTGATGCCGATTGGGATCTTCTAAAACCCAAGCAATTCCTCGCGCTAAGTCTTCTGTTTCATAAGGTTTAGCTAAATAGCCATTTGAGCAGTGTTCGATCATATCGGGCAGTCCCCCAATATTAAATGCGGCGCTGGGGATGCCGCAAGCAAGGGCTTCCATGACTGTATTTGGCAAGTTATCTATCACGGAAGGGGCGACAAAAATATCGGCTGCTGCATAAACAGTGGCTAGGGAAATATCATCTGCGAGTCTCCCCAAATAGTGAGTTTTAAAACCAAGTTCAATGGGATTTTCTGGTTCAGAAGAGCCAAAAACCAACAACTCTATCCTATCTTTCCAGCCTGATTTACTGAGGCTTTGTAAAGCGGGTACGAGCAAGTTAAATCCTTTCCAGCGATCGCCAGTTCCACCTGCACCTCCAAAGAGTACAATTTGTTTATCTTGAGGCAAATTCAGGATTTCTCGCGCCCAGTGACGATTTATGGGTTTGTACTTTTGAGGATTGATGCCATTAGGAATTATTTCAACTCGAAAATCTTTGAATAGAGAACTAGAATGAGCACATTTCGCTAACCAAATACTAGGACTAACCAAAGTTAGGTTAAGCTTATCCCAAGCTTTAGCTTTCCGCTGCCACACCCACCGCGACAGATCCGAATCTTTCTTACTCTGAAGTTGGGGACAGCTACCACAAGATTGAGTGTAGCGATTGCAATCTTCACTGTAGTGACAGCCACCTGTAAAAGGCCACATATCATGCAGCGTCCAAACTAAGGGCTGCTTAAACTTGGGAATACTTTCTACTTGTAAATAACCCCCACAAACCCAGTGTAAATTAATAATATCAGGAGCGAGTACCCCTAGTCGATCTGATAGAGCATCTGGCAGCAATTCTGTAGAAAATATAACGGGGTTTCTCTGAGGGTAGAGTCGCAATGGTGCATTAGATAAAGTTGATATCATCTTGTCAAACTTAGCCCCAATACTATTTGGTGACGAAATGACATTGTGATCCCCACTACTCTTATTTTTTACCAGCATTTGCGAAGACACACCAATCCCCTGGAAACCTTGGTGCAGCCGATAAGCGGCGCGGGCAGCCCCCCCTTCACTATCAGAACTATTGAGAAGTACAACCTTCATTTCTCCTGCCTCTCCTCTAGATTTATAGGTGACTTGATCGGAATTGTTTCAAAAGTTTATCTCCTTTTTTTTGCACTTTTTTAACAACTGCGGATCGTAATCCAATAATTTTTTTTGTGTAAAATTATCTGCTTGCGTATCCCTAATTGCAAAAGGCGGGTGTTTCATCGGAAATGTTATAGATTCTACAGGCATATTACTATAACGACTGTCGACATCCTCCGTATTAGTTCCCCCTACACCATGTCCGATATTAGACGGTAAATTAACATTCGCAAGAATATTCATACCATTTTGAATAAAGTTAGCAAATGTCCACTGACAAGCCCAACTCTGTAATTTGTTTTCATAACAAAGCTGAAAAATATTTTCCCAACTTTTACAGCATTGGAGTCTCCCAGTACATCCATCAAAAAATTACCATCCCGAATTTCCGGTCATAACTTCATATCTAAATCATAATGCTGCCAAGCTCGCCTCCAACTCGCCCAAATCCAGCAGTAATTATAGCGAGAAAAGTAGTAACTATAATCAGTTCTTTTTCGCCAAAACTGAACATTTTGACCAGAGATTGACAGAATCCGCTGAGCGTCTCGGTAACGCTCCAGCAATTCTTCAGCGAAGGGGAAAAAAGTAGGAGGAGGGATAAGTCATCCTCAAGAATAATTGCCTCTTCAACTCGATCAAACACCCAATTCATACCGCTAGAAACCCGCAGGCGACAACCGAGATTTACGTATGCGTCGTAATTATTCAAAACTTCGCAGTCCCAATCTACTTGGTCAATAATAGCTCTAGCGACAGCACATTTTTGATCTTCTCCAGGCCTATCTGGACATGGGCCGTCAGCAATTACTAGCAATTTGGGAGGTTTTGCCTGACGAATTGCCTCAAATACTCTAGCCGTTGTATCTAGACGTTTGAAGATGATAAAAGCGATGGGTGTTTGGATTTGGTAATTGAACATTTCTTCGACTCTACTTTTCCTAGTAGTCTTCTACATCTGAATTAACCAGATCAGCAGTCATCTGTGATTTAAAATTAAACCACTTCTGAAGCATTACAGCCGCTATGAATGCCAGTGTATCATTGCTAGTCTGATAAGGCAAAAATCTATAGCGAAAACTAGCCATTCTCGGGTCACCTTCTTGGTATAAAATATCTTGGGCAAAGTTCCCCCAACGCTCATCAATCAAATCAATTGTCATACCAGCATGAGCAGAAGGTAGCAACATATTAGAGCCGTGAAGACCAATTACTAAGCGGCTGTGTGAATAAACACGGCATATTTCCTTTTCAACTTTTTCATTAAAACTATCAACTCTGTAATCTTCAATCCATTCTGGGAAATTAGTTTTTGTCCCCAAACCAGCTACTGCAAATTTTGCTTCTGGTACTTGCAACCTGATTTTCTCAAATAACTGCTGAATTTTAAAATTTTGCAATGGCAATGCCCTTTCTCGTTGATTTAGCTTTTTCAGAACTCGGAACAGCCCACTGTTAACTAATAAACGATCTTCCCGCCAAATAAAAGTAATTCTTGTTTCTGGTTCATTAAATTTGTGTTTGGGGACTCTAGTAAACCGCGTGATGTCAAACTGACTAGGATGAGAATGGGCTTCACTGACATAAATTTCATCAAAGCGTTTAGTTTCTTCCTCAACAAACTCGGCGAAGCTAGGATAGTAAGTTTGACCATTTTTTAAAGAAATAGGTACTGTCCAGACTTCTGCAACTTCATCAGGAACCATCCACCTTAGAAACTTAGGAACTATCACAACTAACCCGCAGTCAGAGTTGCATTCTAAGTGCCTTTGTGCATTTAGCAACTTGAGCAGAGAGTGACCGTAAAGATGATCGATACAGTTTAAGATAATTGCCCGATTGCAGGGTTTAAAAATTTCCTTGACTATCTCAAGTTTATCTGATTGAGGATTTTGGAGTGAATTGAGTAATGGTTTGCCTAACCATTCTTTTCTGTAAGGAACCGCCGCAAAAATTTCTTTTTTGATTAAATTAACTTGAAGGTAGTTGTTCACTCCATGACCTACTCTCAACTCGTCGATTATTTCGCTGCCACATCCCCCGCACTTACAGTCCAGAAGAATATGTATCCCTTGCCACAAAATATTTTTGGGATTGAGTTGCGTCCCGCAATAGGGGCAATTGGAGCGCTGTTCGATTTTAGGTTTAATTTGAATCACTTTACTAATCCTCTGATTCTACAAGCTGCCTTGTATAAGTTAAGGGATCGCCAGATGAAATTTGCGAAGGGGCGCAATTCCTTAATCAGGAAATTGACTAATATAATCACGTAAAAATAAGTTATCAGAGTAGCCATTGTTGCTCCAAAAGCTCCATACTTTGGAATCAGCAAAAAGTTCAACGCTACATTAAAAATAGAGCCGACTACAGTCAAGTAAAGACCGTAGCGCAACTGAGCTTCTATGTTCAAATATGTACTCCGTGCTACTCCAAAGTTACTGCCAAATTGGGCCCAAACATATAGTGAGAGTACCGCTGCTGACTTCGCATAGTTTTCACCGTAAAGCAGATGCACTATCCATGGAGAAAGTAATGATATCGGTATGGCAACTCCCAACCATAAAAATATCATAATATCCGAGTAAATTTGAAATTTATTTAGATATTCTTCATAATTTGTCTTTCTCAAATTCGCTAGTTTGGGAAAAATAGAGCTTGATAAAATCATCGGCAAGAAATCGCAGATTTCAGAAATTTTAACAGCGGCAGCATAATAGCCCAGTTCAGCATTTTTATTCATCGCACCGAGCATGATCTGATCGGTTTTTGAGTACAGATAAATTGCCAATCCCGATAAAATTATCGGCCAACTCTCTGATAGCAGTTCCTTACACCGATCCCAACTGAATTGCCAATCTTTAATTTTATTGCCAGTAAGCTTATAAAAATATACATAAGCCATTCCTACCAATGCTACCTCTGCCAATCGAACCCAGGCGAAGGCAAGCAGGGGGGCTTTAATTGTCACTAACCCAATTCTGACAGCAGCAACTAAAAAACATACCGAATTTTTAGCCAACACTGTATATTTAGACTGGATTTGGGACTGAAACCAAAAATTGATAGCCTCAAAAGCATTAAATATAGTTCCTGCTGCGATGATACCTACCAGCCACCGAGTCAGAGTGTCGTTGGGCTTGAGTAGCGCAATCACGGTGACAGTTAACATCAAAGTGATGCAACCACCAGTAAATTGCAGTCCGAAGGCAGTTCCCAGGGTTTCATTTTTGCATTCTGGGTCGCGAGCGATATTCCTCACTACCAGAGTACCCAAGCCCATAGTTGCTACCGAACTAAACAGCGACACAAAGGCGATCGCGTAGTTGAGCAATCCAAATTGTGTGGGACCAAGATAGCGAGCCACCCAAAGGCCTACAACCAGACCTAGACCCATCTGCAAGATTTGGTCAGTGAACAGCCAAGCTATGTTGCTGAGTACCTGGCGCAGACCCGGACCAAGCTTTTGACCTATACCACCCAACTTGTCTAACATCGGCAATTTAAAAATTTTACCAAAAAATAATACATTTTTTGAACTTTTTGCAATCTAGCCAAAGTAGTAATGATTTATAGTATATCATAAAGATTAGCACTTATGCAGGATTTATACCAATCACCCTAACTACAACTTTTACCACTATGTATTCTAAAATTTCAAATACCCTACGATTCGTTTAACCTAAATGAGTATTATTACTCGCTTAGGTTAGCTCATTTGCTAGAACAACTGATGAGATTTATAGGTGGAGTTTAACCTAACTCCTATCCCTACAAATCCAAAGGTGAAAGTATAATCCCTAGTTTACTGGGTATGATCCACTATGCTAAAGCAGGATTAAAAGGCAGAATAGAACTACTGAGAGCCAAACTTGGTAAATGTTGAGCAAGCAGTCTAGGCGTAGTGGAAACAAAAAGGATGATAAGTTGGAGTTTAATATATGAAAACACCTGTGGCTTTTTTTGGATTTAATCGCCCTCATACAACAGAGAGGGTATTTGCAGCGATTCGGGAAGTTAAACCGCCCAAACTTCTACTTGTGGTTGATGGACCACGCTCTGATAAGCCAGAGGAAGCTGAAAAATGTGCTGAGGTAAGGGCCATAATTGAAAAAGTGGACTGGGATTGTCAAGTTTATAAAAATTATGCTGAGGCTAATATGGGCTGTAAGCAAAGGGTAGCTAGTGGGTTAGATTGGGTATTTAATACAGTAGAAGAAGCAATTATTGTCGAAGATGATTGCTTGCCCAATCCATCTTTTTTTCACTTTTGTGAAGAAATGCTGGATTTATATAGAAATGAACCCAGGGTAATGATGATTAGTGGGACTAATTATTTGGAGGAATGGAAATCCGATAGGCAAAGTTATCATTTTTCTTATTATGGAGGTATTTGGGGCTGGGCTTCTTGGCAGAGGGCATGGCAATTTTATGATATTAATATGCAGGCTTGGATCAATCCTGACGTGAAAGCAAAAATTAAAGCTATACTGGCTGATGAGGCTCAGTATAAAATTAGAGCGCGGGATTTGGAAAATACTTTTCAGGGTAAGGTAGATACGTGGGATTTTCAATGGAGTTTTGCTCGCTTGGCTCAAGGGGGCTTGTCGATCGTGCCTTGTGTCAATTTGGTGGCTAATTTAGGTTTTGGGTTAGCAGCTACTCATACTGGAACTCTCAATAAGGAAATAGCAGAAATGAAACAATTAGATTTAAGGTTTCCTCTTGAAATCAATGATAATCTGATGGCCGATCGAGAGTACGATAGATTAATGTTTAAAAAACTATTTATCAGCCATGAGAGTTTGATTGATAAGGTGATAAAACACTTAAAAAAAATTCCCGATAAACTTTGGTTAAAATGATTTTGGCGAATCCTAATGAAATGATACGAAATATCACTGTCAACTTACTCTACTTAATAAAAAATAGGCTATGAAAACTATCTCAATCTTGGATACCTCAATCTGTAGCTCTAATTTAGGAGACCAGATCATTATGGATGCAGTGAATAGCATTTTATATGAGATGTTTCCCGATCGACTATTTATTAATTTTCCTACCCATGATGTCATATCGAGCGATTCTTACCGCTTGATGAGAAAAAGCAGTTTAATTTTTATCGGTGGTACTAATTTATTGTCTTCTAACATGAACTCCTATAATCAATGGAAGGTCAATTTAATGGACTCTCTATTTATTACAGATATTACCCTAATGGGTGTGGGATGGTGGCAATACCAAAATCAGCCTAATTTATATACCAAAATTTTGTATAAACGGCTATTAAATAAAGAATATCTGCACTCAGTGAGAGACAGTTACACAGAAAAACAGCTAAAAGCGATCGGGATTAATAATGTAATTAATACTGCTTGTCCTACTATGTGGAAATTAACAGAGGAACATTGTGTCCAAATTCCTCAAGGTAAAGCAGAGTCAGTATTAGTTACTTTTACTGAGTATAATCAAAATCCTAGTTTTGATAAGCAGTTAGTGGAATTACTGAAACAGGAATATAAGTTAATTTATTACTGGACGCAACAGCCCAAAGATTATCAGTACATGAAAGATATATGTGGCGAGCGAGCGATTTATCTTAATCCTAGCTTATCAGCTTTAGATAGCGCTTTGTCTCAGTATCCCGTTGATTATGTAGGGACACGATTACACGCTGGGATTAGAGCTTTACAATATAAAAGGAGAACTTTAATTCTGTCAGTTGATAATCGCGCTAAAGAAATTTCTAAAGATACTAATTTGCCAGTCGTACAAAGAGATGATTTAAACAGTGTGGCTAATTGGATTAATACTAAAGAAGAAACTTTACTAAAAATTCCTTTAACAGCCATTAATGAGTGGAAAAAGCAATTTTTAGCGACTGTCAATAATTCTTAGCTAACCTCTTACGCATTTAAACTGTATGTTATAGCAAGCGAGGACGCTTACACTGCAAGGATTTCACGGTTACCCAATAACCTATTTAGATGCTTAATTAAGGCTTGCTGAAAAAGTGACCCAAGAGGAACACAAGGATGAATGAGGTAATGAAGTAACAATGATTAATAAGCTTTTTTATCCCTCATTAACCCAGCGATTATTTTTCTTAATCATCCCAGCCCCAAAAGTTATGTTTGGGAAAAAGTGGACAAAAAACTCCCAAAAAATCTTTCTCAGTATCCGAGACAGATTCATCACTAAAAAGTGATGGATATGACAGTTTGAGCTGTATCTGCTAGTTTAGCCATGACTCGACCGATACTAAATCTCCGTTTCCCTTCTCTAAATTTACCCTCAATCGCATTCCTAATTTTCTCATTTTCTGAGGCTTGCTTTTGCACTTCTTTGCTCACATTTAATGGTGGTCTTCCTAACAGCGGGCCACTGGTTCTGATTCCTCTTTCTTTGCACCAAGCTCGGTTCTCTCTGGTTCGATAAATCTTGTCTACATGAACCGATTCGGCATAAAATTCTGTGAATTCTTTGTAAGCTTCTACTTGGGGCTTGCTGGATAAGTGCAGAAAGGTTACACGGCCAGGTTATGCGATCGCGCGATCGAGAAAAGTGTGCAAGATAAACAGGTAAAATAGTACAAAACCTTTGCATTACCCAGTACGCTCGCGTACATAAAAGCTGAGCTTGCTCCCCCCTCACGCTCCGACTTTGAACTCCCCTCATGTGGAAGGTTGTCACCAGATAACCGTTGGGTAAAAATGGCCGAACTCATCCCGCGGTCAGAATTTGAAGCAGAATATGCTAAAAACTTCCCCACAGAAATGGGGGCACCAGCCAAATCGTTTAGGATGGCATTGGGGGCATTAATCATCAAAGACAAATTAGGAATTAGCGATCGCGAAACGGTAGAACAGACCCTGGAAAACCCCTATCTACAATACTTCATCGGTCAATCAAGCAGAGCTGGCGTTGCTGAATTAGGGTATGATACGAGCAAAAATACGGGAGGGGAGTCGAAAATGATTTCCAGGATTTTGATGG
>NZ_JAUBQM010000088.1:0-27122 GCF_036701245.1 Microcoleus sp. Pol14D4 | reverse complement strand
GATTTTAAACCATCCAAATCTTCCTTCAGTCTTGTCTTATGGTACTTTGGCTGCTTAAAAACTGTCCGAAGTATTGTCTTAACTTTTTAGATAATATTGTTCTGCTTCCGACCAATTCAGCTTAAGCAACGAATCATCTCCCCAGGTCAGTTTGAGACTCGGCTTAATTGCTTCCACGCCCAAAGCGCTAATAATCTGCGCTGCTACAGCTTTCGCCAATAGCGGCGGTACAGAATTTCCGACTTGGCGAAAACCGTGCCATTTTGTAACGTGAAATCTAAACCAGTCAGGATAGGAATGCAGTCGCGCAGCTTCCCTGACAGTAATGCACCGAGGCGCGATCGGGTGAATCGGTCTCGGCGAAGTATAAGCCCCCCTAGCTCGGTCGGTTCCAGCCCTGAGAGTGTTGCAAACTCCCTGGGGGTGAAGCTTATAAAAACGGCTGATCGGCTCTTTTTCGCCGTGTTTGGCCGCCTGAAACCTTTCCATACATTCCTGAGAATGTTTAGTTCGCAAACTACAAGAGAGAATTTGTCGCTCGTACTCGCGATCGTAGGAATAATCATCCTCCAAACCATCAATCCCGCGCATTATACTCGCATAAGCGCTGCACTTTCCGTACTCCGCGATTACCCAATCTCGGTGCAGCAACTCGCTGTACTTTTCCACTTCCGGCAAATCTCCAATCGCATCCCAAACTGTGGGGACAGCAGGTAAATTAACTTTTTTATAGCGTTTAGGAATTTTAATTTTTGGGAGTATCGTAGTTTGCGGAGGGTATTTGGGTAGCTCATAACCTGCTTTGCACCCAATCAGAAACAAGCGTTTGCGAGCTTGCGGCACTCCGTAGTGAACCGCGTTGAGAACTTGATAGTTTTCTTCTACTTGATAGCCTGCTTCCAGAAAAGAGCTAATTAAAATATTCAGGAGCTCTTTGTGTTCTCCTGATGCAATTCCCGGCACATTTTCCATTACGAAGAACTTGGGTTTTAGCTCCAAAACTAAGCGTTTAAAGTGAAAAATTAGAGAATTTCGCGGGTCGTCCACATCGCGCTTGCCCATCATCGAGAATCCTTGACAGGGCGAACCGCTGATTACTACGTCTATCTCGCGCCGCCCGATCGCCGATTTTTTCCGAATTTCCGATCCCGTAAGCGCTGTGACATCTTTGCACAGAATAGAACACAGCGGGAAATTAAACTCGTGTGTGGCGCAGTGAATAGGGTCAATTTCGACTGATGCAAGTACATCAAAACCTGCTTGTTCAAAGCCCAGGGTCATGCCGCCCGCACCTGCAAATAAATCAACAGCGATCGGTCGCTTTTTCCGATTGCTTGGCATAACATTTCAATAACAAAGTTGCTTTAATAGAAATTAAAAAAATTAACCTGGTTTTTGGTAATAAATCTTGGGTTTTTCAAGAAGCCATCCACAAAGAAACCGGGTTTATACATAACCTCTCAATACCAAAATTGCTTTAAGAAGCTGTATTTAATTTGACATTTTTCATTATTTCCGCAGCGGCCCGATCGCACACGCCCACATCTCCGAGACTTTCGCGCATTTCCCGATAACCTGCCAAAGTTTGCTGGCGTCGATCGGCATTTTGCAGCAATTCCAGTGCGTGGTTCACTATATTTTCCGCAGTCGCCTCGTCTTGCAGCAACTCCGGGACGATCGGCTTCATTTGCACCAAATTCGGCGGAGACATAAAAGGAATCGAAAATTTCAGGACGTGGCGAGCAATAATCGCCGTAATCGGACTGACGCGATAGACGACAACTTGCGGAACGTCGAGCAAAGCTAGCTCCAGATTAACAGTACCAGATTTAGCGATCGCCAGATCGGCAGCCGCCAAGATTTCCAGAGTTTGATTTTCTAACAAAGTAGCCCGCAAACCGTAATTCTCGATCGCTTTTTCGATTTTGCTGCGGAAAGCTTTGTTAGCAAGCGGAATCAAAAAATTAACTTCCGGCAATTTAGCTTGAATAGTTTGAGCGGCCTCAAATATAACCGGCATCAGGTACTTGAGTTCTTGGTGTCTAGAAGCGGGAATTAGGGCGATCGACACCTGTTCCGGCCCAATTCCCAAAGTTTTGCGGGCAACTTCCCGGCTGGGCGCAGATTGCATTCTATCCACCAAAGGATGACCAACCCAACTCACTTGGGCTCCTTTTTTTTGATAATAACAAGCTTCTTCGGGGAAAATTGCCAAAAGTTGGTCGCTAATATTGACAATCAGATCGGTATTGCGACGAGAAATCGACCAAACCCATTCTTGAGGTGCGATGTACCAAATCACCGGCAAATCAGGCAAACAGCGGCGGATATAGCTGCCAATACCGAGATTTGGAGTCAAATAATCAATCAATACAACCGCATCGGGGCGGAAGTTTTTGAGATATTGTTTAGCTTTTTGCTGAACTTTGATCGTTGGCCAAATATACGGCACTGATTCTATCAGGCCCATAGAACCAATGCCCACAGTATCGCCTAAAATAGTAGCCCCAGCTTCTGCCATACGAGGGCCGCCCAATCCGGTTATTTCTAGCTCAAAACCAGCGGCGACAGCGTGACGTTTTAAGGCTGCAACTAACAAAGCTCCTTGCAAATCGCCAGAAACCTCACCAGTGCTGATAAAAATTTTCATATTCTGACTTTATACAGGTGAGATGTTTGCTAATAATTCGGTAACAGCATCATATTGATCGGGCATATTAGCACAGCGTAGCAGTAATTCTAAGTCCAGATCGGGAAGGAATGTACTTCGGGAAATCTGCTCATAATTTTCACTTGTTAAGTAATAGAGAGATAACTGACTATTTTGCCAAAACCAGACTTCCCGAACACCCAATCTTTTGTAGAATTCTAGAGTATTTATCCCGCCACTGGTAATTACTACTTCAATAGCAATATCTGGGACTATTTTTTGGCTTCCTATATCATAGGAATCATCCGGATCTTTTCTACCGCCTAATTCTCTGTTACCTAGAGTCGGCCCGCCCTTGCCGTAAAATCTAATCCCATTTGCTCTCATATATGCCTCTAGCAGCATACAGAGAGTTTTCTTGATTATTTCGTGTTCGGGCGAGACAGTCATAATTTGCAGTTTTTGATCGAGATAGAAAAATTTCACACCTCTGACATCTTTAAAAGCTGCTTCTATCGCTTCAAATTGTTCCCAACTCACATCTAAGAACCTGATGCAGCCATCTTGTTCTGTTTCAGGGGACGTAGATTGGACTGAAGTATAAACATTCATTGGGCAACAGTCGCTTAGTTCCTAGGTTTATTCTACCTCATTCACTTTTTGCCAGGAATCAAACCGCGCCGCCCTTTGGTTGTAGACTGCTGCACAAATCTCCGCAGGTGCTGCAAGTGGGCGTTTTCTGGTAACAAATCCAACTGTTCCAAAGCTTGATTGAGAGTGTAGCCAGAATGGTAGAGAATACGAAAAGTTTTCTTCAAAACTAGCAAATCTTCTTCTGTCAAACCAGCGCGTTGGAGACCGACTTTGTTAATTGCTCGCACTCTCGAAGGATTGCCCTCGATTAGCATATAAGGAGGTACGTCTCGATCGATCCTGCTCAAGCCGCCCACCATAGACAAGCGGCCGATGTGGACAAACTGGTGAACGCCCAAAACACCGCTCAAGCGGGCTTGAGACTCGATTTTAACGTGTCCGGCTAAGGCTACAGCATTTGCGATAATTACTCGATCGGCGATCGCGCAATTGTGTCCCACATGAACATAAGCCATCAATAGATTATGATTGCCAATAGTCGTGCTTTCCCCGGCTCCAGTAGCGCGGTTAATTGTCACGTATTCCCGAATTTGATTGCTGTCGCCAATTTTCACCCTAGTCGGAGAACCCTCGTATTTCAAATCTTGAGGTTCCAAACCAATCGCCGCACCGGGGAAAATTTGATTGCGAGCGCCTATTTCGGTTAGCCCGTCGATAATTGCATGGGCACCAATCTTAGTATCAGGCCCGATTTTCACTCTTTCCCCAATTACAGCATAAGCTCCCACTTCTACAGTCGGGTGAAGTTCAGCACCGGGATGAATCACAGCAGTTGGGTGAATCAAAGTAAGCATTTGTCAGTTGTTTTGCTGGTAAGTGGGAAGGAAGTTTGGCAACGCGCAGTGTAAGGGATTAAACTGATTTAACGGAGGGATGTTGAAGCAAGAACGAAGAACGAAGAACGAAGAAGGAAGAACGAAGAACGAAGAAGGAATTTTTTTAATTTTAAGATTATTTCCTTCCGAGGAAGGCTTCGCGGTTTCAATTTAAATTGAAAACTCATAACTTAAAACTACCCCTAAGCCCTCACTAATTCCAAATTTAATCTACCATCGAAAACGTCAATTCTCCTTCACAAACTTTTTGTCCGTCTACTTCACCCAGAGCCTGCATTTTTGCGAAGCGGCGGCGTTTTACCCACAGCAATTCTACAGTCATCAGCAACTGATCGCCCGGTACAACCTGACGACGGAACTTGACTTGATCGATTCCGGTAAACATCCACAATCCTTGCTTGATGTCGGGCAACTGAGCGAGAACAATACCGCCAACTTGAGCCATAGCTTCAACAATTAATACCCCAGGCATAATTGGCCGTCCGGGAAAATGCCCTTGAAAATGCGGTTCGTTGAAAGTCACATTTTTAATTCCTATAGCCTTCTCGGACGGCACGTAATCAACAATCTTGTCAACCAGTGCAAAAGGATAGCGATGAGGCAATAATTTCTGAATTTCTTCGAGAGTAAAAGTAGATTTAACCGCTGGAGACTCCTCACCTTTTTCAGTGGGGACGGATTCAGAATTCGCAGTATTGAGGGTGTTAACTTCAGTCAGCGTGGACATTGCTTGAAGACTTTTGAGTGTGGTATGGCAGAAGGAATATGCAATCTTAACAGATCGCGTGTTTTTTCCTAACTTTTATCTAGCGTAGCTAGAGCTTGCGATTTCAGGGCTTGGGCGAGTTGGACGTGCAGGTTGTGACTGGCTTTGTAAGCCAAGTAGTGAGCTTTTGGCCAAGTTCCGAGCAGACTGAGGTCGCCTGCTAAGTCTAGGATTTTATGGCGCACCGGTTCGTTGGCAAATCTCAAGGGCGGGTTGAGCCAGCCGGATCGATCGCAAACTAGGGCGTTTTCTAGGGTACCACCTTTGATCAAACCTGCTTGTCGCAATTGGTCAACTTGGCGAGCAAGTCCAAAAGTGCGGGCTGGGGCGATCGCCGTCGCAAAACTTTCTGCCTCTGGCGACCAACTGTACCATTGATTGCCGATCGCCTGTTCCTCAAAATCAATTCCGTAACTAAATCGAGTTTCGGCTGAGGGTAAAGCCACTGCAAAAGCATCCCCGTGGCGCACCCAAATTGGCTGTTCTAGGACGAAGGAGGAAGTGAGGTCTTGCTTCGATTCTTGAGGAACTAAGCCGGTCTGGGCGATCGCCTCTACCCAAACCAGAGCCGAACCGTCCAGCAGCGGCACTTCCGGCCCATCAACCTCAATTCGAGCATTATCCGCTCCCATCCCCGCCAAAGCTGCTAATAGATGCTCTACAGTGCGAATTTGAGCATCGATACCTGCCAGTTCAGTTGAAAGTGCGGTCTGACAAACCGCCTCAATTTTTGCAGGAATTATCGGAGCACCGGGCAAGTCTATTCTGACAAAATAGCGACCTTCCCCTACCTCCGCAGGCAAAACTCGGACGCGAGTTTGTTCGCCGCTGTGCAAACCGATTCCCGACAGTTCAAATTCAGATTTTAAGGTACGTTGAATAGTCATTAGTCAGTCATTAGTCATTAGTTAGTAGTTAGTAGTTAGTAGTTAACAGTCAACTGTCAACTGTCAACTGTCAACTGTCAACTGTCAACTGCCAACTGCCAACTGCCAACTGCCAACTTAGAATCGCTCACCAATGCCAAAGTGAATTTGATTGTCGCCAGTGTCGTTGATACCGTAATCGATCCGGATCGGCCCTAAAGGAGATTGAATCCGTACACCGAGGCCGTAACCGTAACCGCTACCGGGCTTTTCGCGGATACCTGCAGGGTCGCCAGGGACATCTTTGCCCGTGCCCAAGTCAGTGCCAGCATCCAAAAATAGCGCTCCGCCGATAAACGAAATAATCGGGAAACGGTACTCAACGCTGGCTTCTAGGAAACTGCGACCGGCTCCCATGTCGCCTTCGGCGTACCCGCGCACCGAGTTGGCGCCGCCCAAGGCAAAGGCTTCGTAGGGAGGCAAATCTCCGAATACGGTGCCGCCTCTAAAACTGAATGCCAGGGTTTGAGGGCCGGGGGTAAAGTTAGTGTACTTGACTGGTAGGTACAAGCTGTAGCTGGCTCGCAGGCGGTTTAAGAGGATGCTGCCGGAACCTACAGGAATCGATTGTTCCATCCCAAACCTGAGCAGGGAACCGCTAGTGGGGCGGAGGGGGTCGTTGCGCCGATCGCGCACAACACCTGCTTGCAGTGTTGTCAAGTCATCCGATCCCGAATCGCTAAAACTTAACAGGTTGCCGAGTTCGTCCCGGGATTCGCGCCTGCCTTTGCGATCGGTAATTGAGACTCGCTGGTACTGCAAGCCGAGTGAAGCCGTCCACTCAGAATCGGCAAAAGGATTGCGCGACAGAGGACGGGTGAAATTGATGCCGGCCCCGGTGCGATTGATGCGAGGTCGATCGTCGTTGGGCAATCTGACTTCCCGTTCGCCACCGTCAAAAATCACGCTGATCGATCGTCTTCTAAACGCATTAATCGTATAAGAAGTCCGGTAAGGATCGCCCGCAATCCAGGGGTCAGTAAAACTCACGTCAAACAGATTTTGGCGTTCCCCGATTTGTACTTCAGCGCCCAACTTCTGGTTCCTACCGCCGAAGTTTTGCTGCTGGTAACTCAGCGTACCGAACAAACCCGTCGCGGAACTCAAACCCGCACCAGCCGCCAAAGAACCAGTATTTTTCTCGATGACGTTGACAATTACCCTTGCCTTGCGGGGGTCAGTCGTTCCCGGTTCCAAGGCAAGTCGCACGTCTTCAAAAATTCCCAAACCAAACACCCGTCTCAAATCTCTTTCCGCCTTGGTGCGGTTAAAGATGTCTCCGGGCTTGAGTTCTACTTCGCGGGTGACGACAAAGCGACGGGTGTTGCCTCCGATCGGCTGACCCGTGGCATCTGTTGCCTCTCCCTCCTTGTTCAGGAAGCGGACATCAACGGATTCGATCTGGCCTTCTGCCACTACCAGGGTTACTGTGCCGTCGTCTCCTACTTGTGGGGCATCAGTGATTTGGCCCAAAACATAGCCGTTCTCTTGATACCACGCATTAATTTTTTTCACTCCCTCCTCAAAGCGGCGGAGGTTGAGAATTTTGCCGTATTGATCGCGGAAGCTTTCGTCAATTACGCTTTGGGGCAGCACTTGCTGACCGGTGATTGTCACTCCCCGCAATACCGGATTTGGCTGCACAATAAAAGTCACCCGGACGCCCAACGGGGTGTCTTCCGGTACTGCCCGCACGTTTCTGAAAAAGCCTGTGGCAAAAATGGCGTTGATGTCTTGTTGCAGTTGGCTGCGGTTGGTCGTGCGTCCTGGTTGGGTGCTGATGACTCGGTAAATTTCACTTTCCAAGTCTTCTGTCGCCCCGGTGACTGTAACTTCTGCAACTAGCACTTGCGGTTCTGCCGACCCGGCGGGTGCGGGGGTTTGTCTGGGCTGCGGTGCTGGGCCAGGGGGCAATGGGGGAACGGTGTTAGCCGGCGGTCTGGTCGGGGCCGGTCTGGGGGTAACTTGGGCGTTTTGAGCGATCGTCCCGGATTCCTCTGGTTTCGCTAGCTCTGCTGCGATCCAGGCGGGCGTTACAGCCGCTTCCGATGGGGGGAGCGAGCTGTCCTGTTGCGCGTCTTGCAGGGCGTTTTGGCTGCTAGAGGTGGGGGAGGGGTTGGATGCTAGCTCGGGTTTTAGTTCAAGGATCGGAGGAGAAACCGGGGAGGGCGGGTCTGTGACTACCCTTGGGGGTTCGCTGTCGCCTTCTCCTCTGGCAGGGGCCGCAGCTATTTTTAGGGCTTCCCCTTTGCTGGTTTTAGCGGCTTTGCGGTTTTGAGGAGGGTTTTGGGTTAATTCTGGAATGGGGCGATCGGGTAATTCGATCGACGGGGCGGGCGGAACGGCAGCCAAAGCTTCCTCTGCTGATTCAGAGTAGGATGTTTGGCCGCTTGCAGAATTTGATAACCCGAATGTTGCTGAGGCAGTAAAAACTGCCACCAATACAGCAGATAAACGCATTTTTGTTCACTTTTTTGGGCAATCCACACACCACATTAGTCATTAGTCATTATTCATTAGTCATAGTCATTAGTTATTAAGTCGGTTGAATCTCGCGCTGACCGCTAATTGATGACTGTTGACCGCTGATTGCTGACATCAAAGGCACAAGGGTGACAAACTGTGCAATTCTAGCGCATTACCAAGACCTCTAGACTTTCTGAGCGAGAACCCGTTGGAGAACTTGCTGGTAAGCGGTTTCTACCGATCCTAAGTCGCGGCGGAATCGGTCTTTGTCCATCACACGGGCGTCGGGGTCGGCTTCTGCGTTGTCCCAGAGGCGGCAGGTGTCGGGACTGATTTCGTCGGCGAGGATCAGATTTTGATGTTGGTCGATACCGAATTCTAGTTTGAAGTCTACTAGGGTAATGCCGCACTCGGTGAAAAATTCTTTTAGTATTTCGTTAATTTCGCGGGCGGCCATTTCTAGTTGGTCTACTTGTTCGGGGGTGGCTAGCTGCATTAGCAGCAGCCTGTCGCGGGTCAGCAGCGGGTCTCCCAAATCGTCGTTTTTGTAATAAAACTCCACCAGCGGCGGATTGACAATTGTGCCGAGGACGAGTGCGGTTTGCTTGCAAAGACTGCCGGCGGCAATGTTTCTGACTACGACTTCCAAGGGCAAGATTTGGACGCGACAGACTCGCATTTGGTTGGGGGCCGGCGTGTCGATGAAGTGGGTGGGAATGCCTTTGGCTTCTAGCATCCGAAACAGGTGGGCGGATATGGCGCAGTTGATTTCGCCTTTGCCGACGATGCTGCCGCGTTTCTGGGCGTTAAAGGCTGTGGCGTCATCTTTGAAGTGTGTCAGCAAAATTTCGCTGTCTTCGGTGGAGTAGAGGATTTTGGCTTTGCCTTCGTAGAGTTTGCGATCGGCTGACATGGCGATTAATAATGTAGATGAGTTTTAGATTTTACCGTAGCTCGATCGGGTGTTATTGGCGAGTTTTTGGATCTCCGCTGCACCGCTCATTCTCTGACCAAGAATTTCTTGAGGGTACAAGCCCCCAGATTTATCCGTGGAATCAATCCAAAATCGAAAATCCTCAAGCCCCCGCATTTATCCGTGGGGTCAATCCAAAATCTAAAATCTAAAATCTAAAATCGAATGACGGGCGAGTACGCCTGCAGGTAGATACTGTCATCGGCTCAGGCATAAATGATTCTTGACAAAGGACAATAGAGATTAAACCTGCTGGGCTCGCGATCCGTGCTGACTAAACATCGCCAACGAGACGGGCGCTTAAAAAACATCTATAAAATGGCTGATTTATGCAAGACAAAAAAATTCATATTCTCTTGGTAGAAGATGATGAGGTTGATGTGATGAACGTCCGGCGAGCTTTCAAAAAAAATAACATCGTCAACCCCCTCTACATTGCTGCCAATGGATTAGAAGCTCTAGCTATATTACGTGGAGAAGGAAAAATAGATCCTCCAATGCCTCAAGCCCGTCGGTTGATTTTGCTGGACTTGAATATGCCGAGAATGAGCGGGATCGAGTTTTTGCAAGAATTGCGACTGGATGAATGTTTGAGGTCGATTCCGGTGATCGTTCTCACCACTTCTAATGAAGATAGAGATAAAGTAAAAGCTTATAATTTGAATGTAGCGGGATATATTCTTAAACCTGTTACTTTTTCTAATTTTGTGGAAGTGATGGCTACCCTCAACAGATACTGGATGCTGAGCGAAATTCCCTAACTAAAATAGGGGATTTTTAATAAAAATTTTTCAAGGGAGCTTTATGATTTTTCAGCTATGCAGTTGTTTTAATTCCTTTTTCTCGACAGCAGCTTTTTCGGAGTAATCCACAATTCTGTTTTTATGGACAAAATTCTCACAATTCTGATAGTTGATGACGATGCAGTCGATCGCATGGCGATCAAACGTTCGCTCAAGTCTGCTGGTGTTTCGGCAGCAGTTACTGAAGCAGAAGACTGCGCGGATGCGCTGGCCCAACTCTCGGTCAATAAAAATTATCCCCAGGCTACTGCTAAACTATCCAAACAAAATAAATCTCAACTTTTAAGCGAGGTTGATGAGATAGAAAATGGGCTGCTATTAAATCAAATATTTGAATGCAAATTTGACTGCGTATTGCTCGACTACGGATTGCCGGACGGAGACGGACTGAGTTTGGTAAAAAATCTACGAGAAGCGGGGCTGAAAGTTCCCTTAATTGTTCTCACCGGTCAAGGAGACGAACAAATTGCTGTGGAATTAATGAAGGCTGGAGCTTCTGATTATATTGCTAAAAACAAGCTTTCTCCAGATAGTTTGTCTCGCAGTTTGTACAATGCCATGCGCGTGTACCGCGCCGAATCTCAGGCGTTTCATACCAGTCAAAAACTCAAGGAAAGCGAGGAACGCTACAGGTTAGTTTTAGAGGGAGTGAACGACGGAATTTGGGATTGGGATTTAAGTAAAAATGAGGTTTATTGGAACGATCGCCTTTTGGAAATTATCGGTTTGTCGCGAAAGCAATTTGGCAGGACTATGGACGCTCTATACAACCGCCTGCACCCCGATGACAAGGAGGGAATAGTAGCGGCGATCGCCGCTCACTTGGAACAAGAAATAGACTATAATGTAGAATTCCGGCTGTTACACTCGAACGGTGCTTACCGCTACTGCACTTCTCAGGGAAAAGCTCAACGTAATTCTCAAGGACAAGCGCTGCGAATGGCCGGCATGATTAGCGACATTACTGAGCGGAAACAGGCGGAAGATGCTCTGGAAAGGGAACGGCAGCAACTGAGACAAATTATTACTTGCGTGCCTGTAGCAATGGCGATGTTCGATACACAAATGCGCTATATGGCTAACTCTAAAAAATGGGTTAGTCAATTTAATTTGGACTTGCCGTCTCTGAATAATTTTAGCCATTACGAATTGTTTCCAGATACGCCGAATCGCTGGAAAGTAATGTATCAACAAGCGCTCACAGGTCAGGTAGTTTCTGTGAGCGAAGATGCCTGGGAACGAGCAGACGGATCTGTTCTGTACCTGCGGTGGGCTGCTCACCCTTGGTACGATCCAGACGAAAAAGTCGGGGGAATCGTGATGGTTGCCGACAAAATTAATGAGTTGGTGGAAGCGCGGGAAACGGCCTTAGAAGCGAGCCGGGTGAAGTCACAATTCTTGGCGAACATGAGTCACGAAATTCGCACTCCGATGAATGGAGTTTTGGCAATGGCTCAATTGCTGCTGCGCGCTCCTCTGGAACAGAAACAGCGGGACTGCGTTCAGACTATTTACCGCAGTGCTGAACATTTGCTGAATGTTATTAATGATATCCTCGATTTCTCTAAGATTGAAGCGGGAGAAATGCGACTGGATAAGGCTAATTTTGATTTGGATAGTTGCGTTGAGTCGGTGATAGAAATCATAGCGCACTTAGCCGAAGAAAAAGGTATTGAATTAAATATTTTAGTTGACAGCTCAGTTCCGAGAAAGTTGGTGGGCGACGCGGGCAGATTGAAGCAAGTTTTGCTGAATTTGACGGGGAATGCCATAAAATTTACCGATCGCGGTCAAGTTCTAGTTCACGTAACTGTGAAACAGGGCAACCGACTGGCAGACGGTAGACAAGAAGCAAGATTGCTATTTTCCGTGCGGGATACTGGCATTGGAATTTCGGCCCAAGGGCAAACAAAGCTGTTCCAATCTTTTTCTCAGGTAGACGATTCTCCTACTAGGCCTTACGGCGGGACGGGTTTGGGTTTGGCTATTTGCAAGCAGTTAGTGGAGATGATGGGAGGCGACATTGGAGTTCGCAGTTTGCTAGGCAGCGGTGCTACTTTTTGGTTTACTGTACCTTTGGAAAAACAGTTGCAATTTGAGCCTCACGATCCCGAACTTGCGGGCAAGAAACTGTTAGTAGTCTCTGGAAGCACTTTGAGAAGGGCCGCGGTGCGATCGCTCGCTCAAAGTTGGGGGGCTCGCTGCGATGAGGCAGAAACTCCTGCTGAGGCTTTGAGTTGGTTGAACAATTCCCAGCGCGGGATTTCTCAGCCTTCAGGGGAGGGGGGAAAAAGCTGGGACGTGGTGCTTGTGGACTTGCAAATGCCAGAGTTAGATGCGGAGGAATTTGCGAGGAAAGTGCGATCGACCTCTATAGTTGGCTCGTTAATCGCCATGACTGCTTTGCGGGAACAGCCCAAGGCTGAAGCGCTTTGCAGTCGGGGTTTTAACGGGTATTTGATCGAGCCCGTGCGACCAAGCCACCTGCTGGAGGCAATGCTTGCGCCGGTCAAGGGAACGGGAGAGTTTGGGAGAGTGGACCCTACTAATACTTGCAAGTTGTCACCAGTTAATTCTCAATATGTTACTTCCAATTCGCCGTCATCGCTGAGAATTTTGGTGGCGGAAGACCACCCGATCAATCAACAAGTTCTTGTCGAACAGTTGGCAGTTTTAGGCTATCAGGCTGACTGCGTGGTCAACGGTCAAGAAGCGCTGGAGTTGCTCGCAAAAAAAAGCTATGATTTAGTGCTGATGGACTGTCAAATGCCGGTACTTGATGGTTACAAAACAACCCAAAAGTTGAGGCAAATCGAAGGAAGCGATCGGCATACTTTTGTGATGGCTTTAACTGCTCATGCTATGCCGGGGGAACGAGAAAAGTGTCTGGCGGCGGGGATGGACGATTATCTCAGCAAACCTGTAGATTTAGATGCTTTGGCCGCGGCACTGAAAAAGTATGAAGCCCTAAATGTTCATGGTGAAAATAAGTATGGAGTTAAAAGTATTAATTCGGAAAATAAATCTCCCTTAGCAACAAATTATACAGAAGTTGTGGAAAAAGCGCAGGTTGTGGCTGGGCCGACACCAAGGGCGATCGGACTTCAAACTTGGGAACATAGAGACTACGACGGACTGTTCGACAAGAGCAGATTGGAGCAACTCGGGCGAGTTAATATTAAATTGCCCGAACGACTTTTGCAAGCTTTTGTGGCAGACGCCCAAGCTGATATGGCTGCTGCAAAACTAGCTCTAGAAGCTAAAGATTGGCAAGCTGTGGAATATCAAGCCCACCGTCTCAAGGGAACTTCGGCTAATGTGGGAGTTGCTCTGATGTCGGATTTGGCAGCACAATTGGAGCATCAAGCGCGAGGCTTTCAATCTAAACCATCAGAGGTGGAATTATTAAATATTGAGAGGGTTGAAAACATATTAGTGAGTTTGTCTAGTCATTTAGCCCGGGTTCAAGAATTTGTGGAAACTCAAATGTTTGGTTAATATCTTACTCGCTCGTAGTCGATATTAGTCGGCGATTAAAATCGCCATCACAAAAACGAAGTCCTTCTATAAAAGACTAATAAATAAAGCGGTATGGTACGGAGTGTGCATCCTACATATAGAAAATCTAGGAAAATTTTGTTTGTTTCTTCACTCCGTGTCCTCTGCGTTCTCTGCGGTTAATTAACAATAATTAATTTAGCTATGAATTACGATACCAGTACAAACACTATTTTAGATAGCGATTCATTAGAAAACGATGAAAAACTGCTAACGCCTTTGATGATTTTTGGTCGGGAAGTTTTATTGTACGAAAACAAGGCTATCTCTGAGCAAAATTCTGCAAACGCTGTGCTGTACCCGGTCGATGAAATCAATAATTTATGTGTTGACAATCTCCTAGCAAAGGTGGCTCGCTGCTGTCGCGAAAGCCAGGTGGGAAAAAAATTACCGACGGCTTTTTACGTTCACGTTTCCGCTTTGCAGACACTCAACCCTGTCCTCGGAATCTACGAAAATTGTGCCAGACGCACTCTGGAAAATATTGATGAAGCAACTTTAGTTAAAATTTCACTCCATAAACCTAAAATATCTTATCTTTTTTACCCTGATTTCGATACAGATGCTCATCCTGCTTTACAAACCAGTATTCAGATTAATCTAGCAACTGGGGAAGTTAAATGTTTTGATTACAGCAACAGCGAAAATCCCCCGGTTTTGCACCGTAAGGAAACTTTTGTAGCTGCGGATTATCCCCATTACGAAAAGTTTGCGAGGCTGACTCGCTGCGAGGAAAAGTGGGGGCTGCTTGACAATACTAGCGTGATCGGCACTCGCGAGGGTTGGCTCAAATATTTGGGATATTGCGGTGTGGAAATCCAAGATCATGCTGTTGTCGAGCGTTTGAAACAGGAAAATAGTGAAGTATCAATTCCCAAAATCGAGCGGCACAAAGCTGCGATGGTACGCAACTCTCTTTCTAAACCTCTGCGTCTGGTTTTAGAAGCTGATTTAGTGAGGGACGGGGCGACTTTTTTTGACTACGGTTGCGGTTACGGCGGGGATGTTAAATATATTGCACAAGAGGGTTATGCTATTTCTGGTTGGGACCCATACTATCAGCCGGATACTCCGCGAATTTGTGCTGATATTGTGAATATTGGTTATGTGATTAATGTCATTGAATCTTTGGCGGAACGCCGAGAAGCTTTGCTGAATGCTTGGGAATTAACTAAGAGTTTATTAGTTGTAGCGGCTCAAGTTTTGATTGATGATAGCGATCGAGGTCAAATTGCTTACGGGGATGGGGTGATTACTTCTCGGAATACTTTTCAGAAGTATTACCAACAAGAAGAGTTGAAGGTTTATATTGACCAAGTTTTGAGTGTTGATGCAATTCCTGTGGCTTTGGGGATTTATTTTGTGTTTCGTGATGCTGCGGAGGGTGAAGGTTTTCGCGCTTCTCGGTTTAGATCGCACTTATCGACTCCCAGAGTACGATCGCAAGTTAAGCGGTTTGAGGATTATTCGGAAATGCTGGCTCCTTTGATGGATTTTGTGAGCGATCGGGGCCGCCTTCCTGTTAAAGGCGAATTAGCTGAAGAATCGGTAATTAAAGGGGAATTTCACAGTTTTAATCGCGCTTGGAGGGTGATTTTGCAAGCAACGGATGCGGATGATTGGGAGAGAATCGCCGATAAGCGCCGCCAAGATTTGCTAGTATATCTCGCTCTCAACGGTTTGGGCGATCGACCTTCAATGCGCCGACTCCCGGCTCAAATCCGCAACGACATTAAAGGTTTGTTTGACAATTATCAAAAAGCTTGCACTTTGGCAGATTTAATGCTGTACAGTCTGAGCAAGCCTGATATTGTGGCTGACTGCTGCGAAGATAGTGCGATCGGCTACAAACAGCCCGGTTCCCTTTCAGTTCACGTCTCTGCATTAGAAGAACTTGACCCTTTGCTGCGTCTGTACGAAGGCTGCGCTAACCGCACAATTGGCAGGCTTGACGGGGCGACAATTATCAAATTTTACGCTCGCCGACCTCAGATTTCCTATTTATTTTATCCCGATTTTGACACTAACCCCCATCCAGCCCTTCACACTTCTATGCACATAGATTTGCGCGATCTTTCGGTCAGCTATCAAGACTTTTCTGATGTGTATAATCCCCCAATTTTAGTTAGAAAAGAAGCTTTTGTTACTGCTAGTTATCCCCATTACGACAAGTTTGCGAAACTCACTCGTCAAGAAGAAAAGTTAGGGATTCTCGATCGTGGCGCAGTTAAGAAACATCGGGAGTGGGTGAAGTGTTTGGAGGAAAACTGCGTTAAAATTAAGGATCATAAGTTGTTTTGGCGATCGAATGCTGACCCAGAAAAATTGAAAATGCTGCAAAAAGCTGCCTCGGAACGCCAGCAGAAAAAGATTGAGCTGAAGGCAGGAAAGATTGAACAAACCGCAGAGAGCGCAGAGGGCACAGAGGAAGGAAAAGAAGAGGGAGAGGAATAGTTATGGAAGCAGAGTAGGATTTTAGTTAGGGTAAGCGAGGGCGATCGAGCCAATATTACCTGGGAAAACTCGGATCTCAGCTATGACAAGTTTGACGTTCAAAGAAGTTATGATTAATCTACGCTCCGCGACTTCCGCTGATTTGGATCTGTTACGACACTGGGATGAGCAACCTCACGTAATTGCGTCAGATCCTAACGATGACTGGGCTTGGGAGGTGGAACTCGAGCGCGCGCCCGATTGGAGGGAGCAATTGATTGCTGAAATCGATGGTCGTGCCATCGGATTTATCCAAATCATCGATCCGGCACGCGAGGAGACCAACTATTGGGGTGATGTTGCGGCGGATCTTCGTGCCATTGACATTTGGATTGGGGAACAAACCGATTTAGGCAAAGGCTATGGAACACAAATGATGCAGCTTGCAATTGCCAGATGTTTCGCAGATCCGGCGGTGAAAGCTGTCCTCGTCGATCCGCTTGCCAATAATACTCGCGCCCACCATTTCTATGAACGTCTTGGGTTTCAATTTATCGAGTACCGAAAGTTCGGTGACGATGATTGCTTTGTTTATCGCCTGAACCGAGTAGATTGACACCATGAATTGAGAAGGCATCGCTGTAGCAGCAGTCCGTGAGAGGCACAAATCTACAAGTTTTTTTTTGAGCCGTGATTTGAGAATATTAGATGTTCCTTGACGTAATAGATTAGAAAGTTGTTGTCATAGTAGCTAAAAATTAAGCTAAATTCAGGAATGATTGAACGAACCGTAGAGGACGCAGAGGAGGGGAAAGAAGATGGAAAAAAGGTTCAGATTGAAGCAGTTGAGCGTGGTTAGGATTGCTATAATGACCTCAGCGCTCGTTAGAGTCGATAAAAAGTAGCAGGGCAAAGAAAGTCAGCACCCCGGTTGAATTTTAGGCGGTTAAAACCGCTATCTCGCTTTCCTCTCAGTTCTCGCATAGACTGAGTTTCTAGCTTCGGAGGTTTCTCATGAAAATAATTTGGGAAAGAATTCATAATTGGCTGGCAGCCAATGCACCTCAAGTGCTGAAAAGTCTTAAACCAGGCGCTACTGATGAGGAGATTTATCGGGCACAAGCATTTTTTGGTGTAGAGTTTCCCGAAGATTTCAAGCTGTCTTACCGCGTGCATAACGGTCAGGATGAAGAATCTTATTTCCTCTTCCCCCACTTGGAGTTCCTCTCTCTCGAAACCGCGATCGAAATATCTGAAAAATGGCAGGATTGTTCAGACGATAATTTTAGGTGCGATCGTGAAAATATTTTTGAAGGAATCTGGAACGGTTGGTGGAACCAGAATTGGATTCCATTCACAATGGAAAGCAATGGTGCTTGCGAATGCGTAAATTTAGCCCCAGCAGCAGGCGGAAATGTTGGACAAGTCATTATTGTTGAGTGGCAGGAGCCTACTAGAGGGCTGATTGCACCTAATTTTCGCGTTGATCTGGAGACCTTTGCAGATGCACTAGAGCGAGGAGAATATCGGTTCTCTGAGGATGGTTATGGGTTAGTCGTAGCTGACGTTGAAATACTCGATCGTGCAGTTGATACTGCTCGATAGCGTCAGTCAGTCAAGTGTCAAGAATCAGCGTCTATTGAGAGGGGTAAGTATGTCAAAAATAATTTGTTACTGTACAGTAACAAACCTGAAACTATTGATGTACAAAGCTGTGAGAGTAGTGCGGATAAAAGGACTTGAACCTTCACTCCTTTCGGAACCAGAACCTAAATCTGGCGCGTCTGCCAATTTCGCCATATCCGCATTTAGACATTCAATTACTCTAGCACACAACAGAGCGATCGGTCAATCGATTTTAGATTTTAGATTTTAGATTTTAGATTGAAGGAAGCGACCCACTGATAAATCCGCAGGGTTATGACCAAATTGCTCGATCGCCCAACATCGAGAAACCCGGTCATTTTTGGACACCGGGTTCAATCATGAGTTATCGCCACAGCAATTTTCCGTATTTTTCACTCGTCGCTTACTTTTGGCCCAGCGCCTTCCAGGTTGTTTCGTCCACCATGCCGTCAACCGTCAAACCCTTAAATTTCTGAAAGTTCTTGACAGCCGTAGCAGTGCGAGCGCCAAAAATACCGTCGATCGGGCCCGGATCGTAACCCTGCATTTCCAAACGCACCTGTAGCGTCTTCACCTTGGAACCGACAGCGCCTTTATTTAGAAGAGTTGGAGGATTGCCGGCAACAGCAGCATTGCTCAGAATTGGAGCATTGCTCTGCACAGTTTCAGAAGCTGATGCCGGATCTGCTGCTAAAGCTGTCCAAGTTTCTTTATCCACAATGCCATCTGCGTTCAAACCCTTAGACTGCTGAAAGGCACGAACCGCCGATGTAGTGCGAGAGCCATAGGTACCGTCGATCGTCCCTACCTTGAAACTGTGTACCTGCAAGCGCTGCTGTATGGCTGCAACTTCTGGCCCGTCAGCTCCCGCCGAGATAGTTTTTTCCTTTTTCACTGGCGCCTGCTCGCCCGCGTAAAAAGGCTTGTTAAACATATCTCCTTGGGACTTTCCCTCGGGCGATGCTGACGCACCCGGATCGGCGGGAGCAGTAAAATCTCTGCGGTACTCTTCCTGCACCAAGGGTTCGGAGTCGAAAGCAGCAGTGGCCTTTCGGGTTAAGCCGGGAACGAGCAGAGCAATCAAGCTGAAAATCGTAACAGTAGTCACACGCATAAATTTCATCCTGTTAGTGAGGTTTGACAAGGTTTCGCTGTTTTCATGTTTCTAAATCTAATTGTATTACCCGGACTGCTTTCTGAAACATATAACAAAGGAAGAAGGAACAAGAGCATTTCACTTCGCGATCGGGTAACAAGAAGTCCGAGAGAAGGGGTAATAGACCGCATTGGTTTGGACCATTAAGAAAGTTCAACCTTCTGGCGCTGTTGCTATATCTGGTCCGGTCTCTAGAATTTCGGCAATAGGCACACCAGCACTCAGAAGTTGCGAGTTGGAAGTTACGTGTTTGAAGTAGGGGCAAGTTCCCACTCTTCCTAGTAAACCCGGTTGATTTCGAGATGTTTCGTGACCAAAGTCCATATTTTCGTATAAACCACGTATATTAGCCTCAGTCTTATGGTACAAAACCTGCCGTCATTCACAAATCTTTACAGGCTGATTTTGTACAAAGTCGATCTGTGAAAGGCGAAGTTTTTTGCTTCTATCTCTCCGTAATACCAATTTCGGTTGTATCGGAATTATTTAACCCCTATTGACGCAAAGGATACAGAGAAAGGGAAGAGATAGATTAATAATTCCGATGCCAACGGATTTGGTATAAAAAGCAAAACTCGGCAGTTATCGGTTCGCGTGTTCTGCCAATAAAGCCTTGGCTCTTGGCTTGTAAATCAGATAAAACAGCGATTCTATGTAGCGAAGCATATCTTCGCGATTTTCCTTGGACGAGTAGTTCCAGAAACCGTAAGTCCGCGCCAGCGTCAGCAGCTTGGTAGTATGAATTTTCCAGGTATAGGTGCTGTAAACTCGGTCAATTCCTCGCGTTGAAATTTCATACCAATAATTGGGATTGTGTTCGCATTTCGATAAAAAATCTAGAAGTTTTTGGGCAGTCTCCTGGTGGTTGGTCGGGTTGATATAAAACCCATTTACGCCATCTTGAATAATTTCCAGCGGACCGCCAAACTGCGTCCCGAAAGTGGGAATACCGGTAATCATTGCTTCGAGAATTGTCAAGCCGAAAGCTTCAAATAATGCTGGCTGAACAAATATACCTTGGGCGTCGGCGATTACCCGGTAAATTTCGCCGGACAGGCTTTTGGAAAGCCTCACTCCCAGCCAGCGAATTTTACCGTGAAGGTTGTATTGGTCGATAATTGCGTAGAGGTTTTTAATTTCTTCTGCTTCTTCGTAGTCTTCGGTTTCTTCGACCCGCAGCTTGCCAGCTACTAGAATTAAGTTGCATTTTTCTTGCAATTCCTGGCTTTTTCCAAACAATTCTGCTAAGCCTGTCATGTTTTTAATGCGATCGAGCCGCGCCATCGAAAATAAAGGGCGCTTGTGCGGGTCGTCGAGTTTCCCAAAGACCTGTTCCGGGTCTTCTAGAGTAAAAAGCAGTTCGTTGAGCCGATCGCGATCGCCTTGCACCCGATCTTCTATCCGCGTGTAGGGAAAGTACACACTTTCGTTAACTCCCGGCGGCACTACGTTGAATTTAGGGCTGAACAGTTCAATCCCGTTCACAACGTGGTACAAATCCGGCATGGTAAAACAATGGTAAGATTCGTACTGACCGACACTATCGGGTTGACCCACAATCTCTTGATAGGTGCTGCTGACAATACAATTAGCTGCATTCATGGCAATTATATCGGCCGTAAATTGCAGCGAAAAATGGTACTTTTCCTCTGATTCTTGCCAGTAGAGATTGCTGAACAAATATTTAGATTTTTCCAGGGCATGGGCAATATTGCACTGAGTAGTTTTGAGTTTTCGAGACAGCAAAAATGCTACCAAGTTGCCATCGGAATAGTTGCCAACAATTAAGTCGGGCTTGCCCTGAAACTCAGCCAATAGTTCTTTTTCTGAATCGATCGCGTAAGTTTCCAAATAAGGCCAAATCTCGAATCTAGAAATCCAATTTTGAGTCAATTTGGGATTGAACTCCCGGAATGGAACCCGCAAAATCCAAGCATTTTCTGTGCCGTGAACTTTTTCCAAACGTTGGTTGCAGCGCGTACCGTCGCTGTTAGGAATTAATCGGGTGAGAATAATTACTTTAGGTTTGACTTCTAAACTATCGAGACCCGCAAGATGAATGTCTTCTTGCAGTTGTTTCTCTAAACTCTTGGCTTGATCGAGGACATAAACTACCTGACCTCCCGTATCCGGTCGCCCCAAAACTCCTTCTTGGCCGAACCAGCCGTGAGGAGAAACTAGGACGATTTTGAAAATCATCGGGATGCGAGAAATAAATGCTTCTAGGGTTTGCGGATCGGGGGAATCAATTAATTCGTCAAGAATTTCTAGGGTTTCTTGCACGCGGGCGGCAGTATTTCCCCAACCGGCATCGAAACCCATCATTTGCAGAACCAGTCGAAATCTCTCGTAGGGTTCTTCTTCAGAAAGATCGCTGACAAAGGTGAGGGCTTTTTTGACTTGTTCGGAAAGTTGTTCTTGGGATTTTATGCGATCGTTAATTAGTAATTGTACGCCGTTGTAGCGGTGAATCCGCAAGAAATTAAATAGAGTTTCCTGCCACTGTCTGGCGTCTTGGAACAGTTTGCTGGACAGGTATCGGTTGAGGAATTGCACTCCTTTGCCGATGTTTTTGGGGTCGCGAATTGTGGGGGAATAATCGTAAAAAGGGCCGAAATCTAGTTCGAGAATGTCGCCTTCTTGGGGGTGAAAGTGGTTGACGAAGCGATCGCGCACGTCGAGCAATTCTTGCACTGTCATCTTCTCGACTGTCAAGTCGTCTGCAACTCGCACTATTTCCATACTAGCAATTTTTGGTCGCAGCAGGACGCAAAAGCTGCCATCTTCGAGAATAATTTCCTGAACGTAGTAAATTAGTTTGCTTAAAAGAGAAGATTGATGAAACTGTTCGGGCTTTTCGTATTTGGTGCAGTAGGCGGCAAAAGCGTTAACTATGTCGTTTCGCAGTAAATATTTGTTTCCCAAAGCGCGTAAATCGCTGACAAACTGACGCAAGTCGGTTTTTTCGTCGCTGGCGATCACAGCCTGAAAGAGTTCAGACATACATACTCCCTTATTTAAGACTTTTGATTTCCGCTGTAAAATTAGGCGATACTCAAACAGTATCGCCCTTTTTTTTAAGCGGCTACTTTTTTTGTAATTTTAAAGTCTGCAAAGTGAAGTTGCTATCCCTCAAATGACATAAAACTCCCCGTATTTGTGGCGAATGTAACGGATAAAGGGATCGATAGTTAAAGGTGAACCTGTAACACGATCGATCAATTCGACAGCGGTGTATTTACGGCCGTGCTGGTAGATGTTTTGTTTGAGCCAGTCGTGGAGTACGGTAAAATTGCCTTGCTCTATTTCTACGGGAATTTCAGGATTGTTTTTTACGGCTGTTTCGTAGAATTGAGCGCTCATCAAGTTGCCGAGGGTGTAACCTTGGAACATTCCGCCGATCGTACCAACATACCAGTGAACATCTTGCATCGCGCCTTCGCTGTCGGTGGGGGGGACAACGCCGAGGTCGGTTCTATAACGTTCGTTCCAGGCTTCGGGGAGGTCTCGCACAGCTAGTTTTCCCTCTACCATTGCCAATTCTAGGTCAAAGCGGATGGCGACGTGGAGGTTGTAGGTTACTTCGTCGGCGTCGGTGCGGATGAGCGATCGCGAGACTTTGTTAATTGCCCGGTAAAATGCGTCAGTGGATACGTGTCCCAACTGTCGCAAAAATACCCCTTGAAGTTGCGGGTAAAAACATTCCCAAAAACCGCGACTGCGCCCGACCAAATTTTCCCAAAGTCGCGACTGACTTTCGTGCACGCCGGAGGAAATCCCGCCTGCCAGAAGCGTGCCTTCAAATTCCGGGGAATTTCCGAGTTCGTAGAGGGCGTGTCCGGCTTCGTGGATGCTGCTGAACAGTGCTTGATCCAGGTGGTCTTCATAGACGCGGGTGGTAATTCGCACGTCGTCTATGGAGAAGTTGGTCATGAACGGGTGCAGGGTGGTGTCTTGCCGTCCCCGTTGGAAGTCAAACCCCATGCGTTCTACAACTTTGCGAGTGAATTCTAGTTGTTGGAATTCGGGGAAGTCTTGGTGCAAGCAGGAGTCGTCGGCCGGTGGTTGCGAGGTGATGGCTTCGACTATCGGCACTAATTCTTGACGCAGTTTGGCGAAAAGCGGGCGCAGCAGAGATACTTTCATGCCGTAGTCGCTACGATCGATCAAAGGATCGGCGATGTGTTCGTAGCCCGGGAAAAAGTCAGCGTATTGCCTGCTTAATTCTAGGGTTTTTTCGAGATACGGCTCAACGGCTGCGAAATTGTTGGCTGCCCTGGCTGCGGCCCAAGCTTCGTAGCTGTCGGCTTGGTGGCGGCAGAGTGCGGACATGAAGGTTGCGGGGACTCTGGAGGCGCGATCGTAGTCTCTGCGGGCTATGCGGATCAGGCTGGCTGCGGTGGAGTCGTAGGGGAGGGTTTGTTCGTAGAAACGCAAGTCTTCTAAGAGTTCGCCTATTTTTGGATCTGTAAATTTTTCGTGGGATATTTGTTTGAGAGTAGCCAACTGGCGGCCTCTGGCACTTGCACCTTTGGCAGGCATATAGGTTGCTTGATCCCAATGCAGTAGCGACGAGACTGATTCGATGTCGTTAACTTCTCTCAGGTGGGCTGCCAGTTGAGCGAATTTTGCTTGAGTTTTGTCTAGGGTTTGCATGATGGGGGTTTATGGTGCTGTTTTGCCTACAAAGGTTGCAGTGCGGCATCGGTATCCATCAATCATTGCTACCCTGAAATCAAGCTAAAAACCGCACTTCTTCCCGTATTGTACGCAATTTAGAGTCATTTTTGCACAATTTCCGGTATTTCTGCGGATTGAGTTCGATCGCCTTGGATAAGTTTTCGATCGCCAGCCCGATGCTGTTAGCCACAAGTTCCTGGCTGTTTGTGAGCTCGCCTGCTTCTTTTTCCAGGGCGTAAATGCAAGCTTTTTGATAGTAAAGGTTTGGATCGTCGGGTTTGAGCGCGATGATTTTATCGTAGGAGGCGATCGCGTCGGTAAATCGTTGGATTTTTTTGAGGGCGACGGCGCGGTTGTACCAGGCTTCGGTGTTGTCTGGCTGCAACTCTAAGGCTTTGTCCCAAGAGGCTATTGCTTCTTCAAAGCGTTGTAAGTTGGCCAAGGCTAAGCCGCGGTTGTAAAAGGTTTCGCTGTCGTTGGGCTTGAGTGCGAGGGCTTTGTCCCAGGATTCGATCGCTTCTTCAAATTCTCCCATTTGGGCGATCGCCGTGCCGCGTTTGTTCCAGGCTTCGGCGGAATTCGGCCGCAGTTGCAGGGTTTTGTCGTAGGAGGCGACGGCTTCCGGGTAGAGTTTTTCATCGGCTAGGGCTAAGCCGCGGTTGTACCAGGCTTGATGCAAGTTTGGTTTGAGTTCTATCGCTTTGTCGTAGGAGGCGATCGCGGCTGTATTTTGGTCGGATTTTCTCAGGGCAAATGCTTTGTTGTACCAAGCTTCGGAGTAGTCTGGTTTGATGGCTATAGCTTTCTCGTAGGAGGAGATCGCTTCTGATAATTTCTCTAAGCTGACGAGGGTGTTGCCGCGGTTCGTCCAAGCTTCGGGGTAGCTGGGATTGAGTTCGAGCGCTTTTTCGTAGGATGCGATCGCTTCTGAGAGTCTGTTGAGCTTCCGCAAAACGTTGGCCCGATTATACCAAGCTTCGGGATTGTTTGGTTGGATTTTTAGGGATTGGTTGTAGGCTGCGATCGCTTCTTCTAGCTGGCCCAATTTTTTGAGGGCTACGCCTTGGTTGTACCAGGCTTCATAAAATTTTGGTTCAAGTTCGATCGCTTCTTCCCAAGATTCGATCGCAGCTTGGAATCGTCCCATTGCTTCTAGGGCGTTGCCGCGTTCGTACAATGTTTGAGCCTTTTGGGTGTTGACTGCTATGGATTTTTCCCCTGAGTCGATCGGCTTTTCTATGCTGGCTAATTTTTGCAAGGGGTTTCACCTCATTATTTTCTGTCTAATTGATTCTTTTCTTTTTTATATGCGATCTTTTTCGCCTTTAAGTGCTTTCGATCGCGACTATTTGGTTATTTATGGCAATTTTACAGGAATTTGGGGACTTTTTCAATTTTTTTCATTTTAATGCTAGAGCTGGGATTGGGAAGTATAGATTAATACTAATTTTTTTATAGGACTGCGTAGAAAAGAGGAAAGGGCGATCGGGCTGACAGGATTACGTTAAAACTACAAATAACCGCGATCGCCACAAACCACATTTTTCAAACAAACCGGGCTTCTGAGCATTTATTCTGGGTTAAATGCTATCTGGATCGATGTTCAATTCGCGCAGTTTAGCTGCTAAACGTTCTGCTCTTTGGTCTGCTTGTTCTGCCCTTTGATCTGCTTGTTGTAGGCGCTGACGATCTAATAATCTCTCTTGTTCTAATTCCGCATAAGAAAGAAACTTTTCTCCATTAGGTCGATAAATTTCTAACCCATCTTCTCCCAACTCAAATCGCACACCTAATCTCGGACTAATCCATCCCTCCATCGGCTCACTAACTTCTAAGTTTCCTTCAATTCTTTGCCAACCTTCCAACTCATTTTTTTGGGGATCGTAAAGGTAATACTCCTCAACTCCATAACGCTGGTAAAATGAAAGTTTTTTATTCATTTTAGTGTTGCTGTCGTTATGGGATCGAATCTCAAAGACGACTTGAGGGCCAATATTATCCTCTCGATGTTGTATGTAGGAAAGGCGATCGCCCTTTGGCCTTCCAAATATCACCATCGTATCTGGTGCTTGAGAAATTTCAGGTTTCCCCTCAACGGGATACCACAGTAAATCTGCGGCTACAAAAACGTTGGGGTCATCTTTAAACAGCGATTCGCAACCTTCTTTGATTTTGACAATTAATTCGTATTGAATTGTGCTTTCTGCCATTGGTTGACCGTCGCTGGAAGGATAAATGATTTCTTGGGTTGTGACTTGCATAGTCGTTGTCTCCGAGAAGTATCTAGGTTTTATTGTACTATTTATTCAGATAAGTCGGCGGTTTAAACCGCGTCTACACAAACCAAGTCCGCCTGCGCGGACTAAGAAATAATGAGAGTGTTTGTGATGCTGTAATGGCGGGTTTTACCAACAATAATTGCCTAAAATCGACAATCTCCTAAACCCGCCCCGCCCAAGGGCAAATCCCTATTCTTGAATCAAGGCTTGAAACCGAGTATCCGATCGAATGCTGTCAAAAACTGAGTCAGTTTTTGCCAGTTTTCGGTATTCGTCAGGATTCATATTGATGGCTTGCTGCAAATTCTGAATCGCTTGGCCAATTTGACTCTGTAACGCATAGCAGCAAGCTTTATTATAAAATGCTGCGTGTAAATCTGGTTTGATTTCTAAGGCTTTGTCGAAGGAGGCGAGTGCTTCTTCCAATCTTTCTAAATTACATAGTGCATAGCCTCGAATGTACCAGTATTCGGGAAAATCTGGTTTTAATTCTAAGGCTTTGTCGTAGGAGGTTATCGCTTCTTCCCATCTTCCTAAATTACCCAGTGCATTGCCCCGAGTGTACGAGGCTTCGTGAAAATCTGGTTTGATTTCTAAAGCTTTGTCGCAGGAGTCGAGCGCTTCTTCCCATCTTCCTAAATTACCCAGTGCATTGCCCCGATTCAACCAGGCTTCGTGAAAATCTGGTTTGATTTTTAAGGCTTTATCGTAGGAGGCGAGCGCTTCTTCAAACAAGCCTAAGTTATACAGTGCAACTCCCCGATTAGACCAGGCTTCGTGAGAATTTTGTTTGATTTCTAAGGCTTTGTCGAAGGAGGCTATTGCTGCTTCAAATCTTCCTAAATAAAGCAGTGTAGTACCCTGATCGTACCAGGCTTCGTGAAAACCTGGTTTGATTTCTAAGGCTTTGTCGTAGGAGACTATTGCTTCTTCAAATCTTCCTAAGTTACCCAGTGCAGTGCCCTGATTGAACCAAGCTTCGTGATAACTCGGTTGGATTTCTAACGCTTTGTAGAAGGAGGCGAGCGCTTCTTCCCATCTTCCTAAATTACCCAGCGCATTGCCACGATTGTACCAGGCAAGGTGAAAATCTGGTTTGATTTCTAACGCTTTGTCGCAGGAGGCTATCGCTTCTTCAAATCTTCCTAAATTATCCAGCGCAACGCCACGATTGTACCAGGCAAGGTGAAAACCTGGTTGGATTTTTAAGGCTTTGTCGCAGGAGGCTATCGCTTTTTCACTGTAGTTTAGACTAACCAAAGATGAGAACGGTGGCAAAAGAAGAACTAGAGCCACCGCGCCAGGAGAGAATGAGG
>NZ_JAUBQM010000087.1:0-27701 GCF_036701245.1 Microcoleus sp. Pol14D4 | reverse complement strand
TTATTCATCTTTTTATTCACGATCGAGTATTGCATATAATTGTATCATAGTCTTGATAATCATTTAGGATTGCTATAGCATCGGAATTATTCATTTATCTATTCTTTTCATCAGCCCTCATCTGCGTCAATCTCTTGTCATCTGCGGCTGGATAAATTCTCTTTTTTTAACCGCAGCGCAGATGAGGGCAGATTAATTGTATCAATTTCGGTTGCATCGCCCGTGATTGTTAAGCCTTCGGCGAAGCTAAGTGGGCATCACTGTTGACTGGATTTTACGCCCGACGATGCTAGCAGATTGAATATAACTAAAAAAATGAATAAACCCGCCCTAGGTAACGTGGTTGTGGGGGCGGGTTTATTTATATGGTGAGTTATAGTCAGAGGTTGTGGGTGAAAGTTCCCCCACAAAATGCGGTTATTTATATATTAACTCGCGCCAAATCTACCCGTTAATAACAGATCCGCCGTTGGGATGCAAAATTTGACCAGTCATGTAAGACGAATCTTTTGAAGCTAAAAACACGTAACTGGGGGCAACTTCATCGGGTTGACCTGCGCGTCCCAAGGCAGTGTCTGCACCAAATTTCTCCACTTTTTCTTCAGGGAAAGTTGCAGGAATTAGAGGCGTCCAAATCGGACCGGGGGCGACTCCGTTGACGCGAATTCCTTTTTCAGCTAAACTTTGAGACAAAGAACGGGTAAAGGCAACAATTGCTCCTTTTGTGGAGGAGTAATCTAGTAATTGTTGATTGCCTTTGTAGGCGGTGACAGAGGTAGTGTTGATAATTGCACTTCCCTCTTTGAGGTGTTTGAGAGCGGCTTTTGTAAGATAAAACATGGAGAAAATATTGGTGCGGAATGTGCGCTCTAATTGTTCGGCGGTGATGTTTTCGATGCTTTCTTGGGGATGTTGTTCGGCGGCGTTGTTGACTAAGATGTCGAGATGGCCAAATTCTTTAACTGTTTGTTCTACAAGGTTTTGACACACGCTTTCATCGCCGATGTCGCCGGCGATCGCAATACAGCGCCGGCCTTGTTGTTCGATCGCCTCTTTGGTTTTTTTGGCATCATCATCTTCGTTGAGATAGCTGATGACCACGTTAGCGCCTTCCTTGGCAAAGGCGATCGCCACCGCCCGCCCGATACCGCTGTCTCCGCCGGTAATTAAGGCTACTTTGTCCCGCAATTTGTCGCTACCGCGATATCCCTCCGCGAAGGATTGGGGTTGCGGGGTCATTTGCGATTCAATACCGGGTTGCTGTTCTTGATGTTGAGCCGGATTCGTTTGTTGTTGAGTTGGCATAACATATTCCTCTACGTTCTACCTCTATAAATAAAGGTTTTCTTGAGGCGGGGAATCGCTCTTTTTGCCGATCGTACCCTACTACTAAAGACAGTAATTAAAGAGATAAATAATTAAAGAGATAAATCCACCCGTCATCCAAGTTTATGGTTGTGGAGGGCTGGTTTGTCTAAGTTGTGAGTTTTCCTCAAAGATTGTCGGTAAAACTCGCCACTACGATCATCGGGATATATTTGTTGTAGAGGCGGGTTTCACGAACAATATTTCCGGTAATTAAAGAAATCGATAAACCCGCCGCGCGAGCCTCTAATTATGGTCACAACAGCAAAAAGCACGCCAAAACATGATTTGACGTGCAGTTTAAAGAAGCTAGTTGCTAATTGCTGAGTCTAGAACTAGAAACCCAACCTAACCTTCAAAGAAGGAAAACGACGGATCAGCAGTGCCCACCATCAATTGAGAGTCCTTTTTGTTGAGACCGTTGTTTTCTAAAAACTGTAGAACCAGCTTACTCGCCTCGCGTTGCAAATCGTCCCCCTTAACAAAGCGGCTAACACCTGCACTCTTAGGAGCGAGCAAGTCATCGACGCTGCTGGGTTTCACCAGAGCCACCGCTGAAGGGTCGGGCTTAATCAACTCATCGGGATCGGAGATGCTAGAAGCAGTCACCGTGCCGCCGGTCAGCGGATCGATGCTGTCAATAACCCTTTCTGGTTCCGTCGGTACTGGCGCCGGCACGATCGGCGTTACAAAAGTATTTGGCCCCGGTACCGAGAACGCAACAGGGTTAGGCCCTGTCGGAATGGGGAACGGGTTGGGAACGCCCGGAGCGTTGAAAACTTCCAAGAGCGAGTAGGTGCCCGGAGCTAAATTGGTGAACAGAACCTCGCCCTGAGCATTACTCCTCACCAGAGGCTCGGTAGCAGGATCGTAGCGGCCGTTCCGGTTGAAATCCAAGGTGAACGGGATACCCTCCAAAGGAGGTTCGCCCTCATCTCGAAGCCCGTTGCGGTTGTCGTCCCGGAATTTTCCTCCGAGATAGTTAAAGAACTGACCGTTGCCCACCAAAGCACAAGTAAACGTTTGGTTGGCGCCCAAAACGATGTCCAGTGGTTGAGTAGTTTGGAAAGAATTGGAAGGCACCACTTCCCGGACTCGGTAAATACCGGGGGTCAAATTGCCAAACTCCCAGCGGCCGAACTGATCGCTGACGGTACTTGCTTCTCCGGCATCAAGGGCGTCGTTACCGTTGCTGTCGATGTAGATTGTGACCCCTGCGATCGGCGTTTCAAAGCCGTCCCGGTAGCCGTTGCCGTTCAAGTCTTGGAATTTGCACCCAGTGATGCGGCTGTTGGGGGTGTTGCCAAAGACAACGTTGGCATCTTGAGTGCTGAGGTTGAACTGCACCCGAGCCGGAGTAGTAGCACTAAAACCAGCTTGCGGCACTTCCCGAACCACATAATTGCCCGGTTCCAGGTTGGTGAAAACACCGCGCCCGTTGGTATCAGTTACTAACGACTGTTCCCCTGTGTCGAGGGCGCCGTTGTCGTTGGCATCTAGGTACACCGTGATGCCGGGAATGCCCACTTCCTGTAGAGTGTTTGCCGGTTCGTAACGACCATTAGCGTTCTGATCGTTGTATTTGAAGACCGTGATGTTGGGGCGCGTATTCCCGACTGCACCGCTACCTGGATTTACCAAAATCGGGGTGAAGAAGACTGCGGGTTCCGGGTTTACGGGGGGGAAGGGGGGCGGAAAGTTCGCCGCAACGACCCGCTGGCCGCCTGCAACTGCTGGATCTGCCACTATGAAAGGCAGTGTTCCCTGCTGTCGCGATTGGGGTCCGGGGGCTGTGACTTCTACCGGGTTCTGCGTAGTTGCAATTGGCGGCTGGTTGGGTATGAATGTTTCAAAGGTTTCCAATACTGAGTAGCTGCCAGCCTTCAAATCTCTGAAGGTAGCCCTACCATCAGGGCCAGTTTTCAGCTGCGGTTCGCCCGCGTCTGTCCTGCCGTTCCGGTTCAAATCGAGGATGAACGGGATGCCCTCGAGGGCAACTTCGCCGGAGTCTTGTATGCCGTTGGCGTTGTTGTCCCGGAATTTGAAGATCGGGATTTCGTACAAAGGAGTGTTGCCCACTTGAGCGCAGGCCCAGATTTCGCCCTGACCAAGGTTAATGTCAAGCAGGGAGATGCTGCCGGGGGGGGTGCTTTGGGGAAAATCTCTTTCTAAAGGTTCAGTGCCTGGCCCGTTGGCTCGCTCTTCCCGAATCCGGTATAGCCCTGCCTGCAAACCGGTGAATCGGTACTCGCCGTTTCTATCAGTTAAGGTACTGGTGTCCCCTGCATCTAGCTGACCGTTGTTGTTGGCATCGATATAGATTCTGACGTTTTCCATCGGGGGTTCACTCCCGTCTCGAAAGCCGTCGTTATCTACGTCGAGGTATTTGCAGCCAATAATCTGACCGTCACCTGTAGCATTACCGAACAACACTGTGGCATTAATGCCCGCGAGGGTAACGACGACTGGGTTGGGAGTTGTCGGGCTGAAATTTGGTGGCGAGATTTCCCTGACAGTATAGGTGCCTGGAAGCAAGCCTGGAAATACGAAGTTTCCGCTGGCGTTTGTCAACGTCGAGGGTTCACCTGGCTCGACAGCGCCGTTGTTATTGGTGTCAATAAAGATTCGGACGTTGGGGAGTCCCGGTTCGCCTGCATCTCGAATGCCGTTGCGGTTCTGGTCGTTGAACTTGGTACCCTGGATACCCGCAGGAGCGTTGCCAAAATTGATGGTTGGCGGTAACACTACTGGGGGTAATACAGGAGTTACCTGACTAGCATTTCTTTCTGCCATGATTTTCTGTTCCTTCACACCTAAATCTACGTAAGCTACAGGCTACTGTATCACTTTGTCAATCAGCAGTTAGCTGCTGCTAGCGACTGACGATCGCTACTCAATCATACATACGTCTACGTTGCTCGAAGGTTCCTCATCTAACATCAGGCTTACTCCAGCTTGGTCGCACGAGATTATATCAGGTTTTGAATAACGGTGGCAATTTGAGGGCAATATCTTCAAGATTGGCGCCCTGAGTTCTTCTGCCCGTGGACACTTGCTGTTTTGAGCTGGAACAACGTTAAAACTCACTGCACCTCGGTGACTTGAGCGACCATGCCACAAGGGCGATCGCACTTGGGGCATTGTCTGATAATTCCTAAAAACAGGTATGATACTACCTCTGAATCTTGCTCCTCATATACAAGCCAGCTTTGGGCTTCCCGGAACTCTGGCTATGCGTTGGAGGTTGCCAACAATAGGGTATCACGCGATCGCCCTTTAACCTCTTCCTAATTTTTATCTGCGGTTTGGAATTCCGGGCGATCGAGTTTTGTGTCACCCTACATAACGGAGAAATCTCTTACACCCATCCGCACAACTGATCGCTCGCCCCTTTAATTAATTCATTGGTATTGACAAAATTACTAACTCGTGGATTAAGCTCCAGACCGACATTCTGTTGCCCAAAGTTAGGAATATTGCCTAAATTCGCAAAAAATCCATCACTCAAAAATTTACTAATTCGATCACTATCACGACATTGGCTCAAAAGCAAGCTATCTGCCCCCATATTGTCCGCAGGTTCGCTCGCATAGCTGCTGCCATCCGTCAGCGGGTCGCCCCTCAAGGATTTAGTTGACCTACCCTCAGCCTCTCCCGTCACCAAATCGATGCTGCTAGCCCGAATCTCTGCCGAGACAACAACTAGCGCAGGCGGAGTCGTTTGAATGAAACCGGGCGGCGGAACTTCGCGGACAACATAACTACCTACCGGAACATTGCGGAAACTGTAATTGCCCTGAACGTCGCTTAAGGTAGTCGCTTCGCCCGGATCTAAACTGCTGTTATTGTTGAGGTCGATGTAAATTTGAGTATTGGCGATCGGGGGTTCTCCGGGATCTAGGCGACCGTTGGCGTTAAAATCGTTAAATTTCACACCGCCGATCGTGCCCGTCACCAACACGTTACCAAAACTCAAATTAGTGGCATTCGTGCCGTTGCCCACGGTGATTGGAGTCGGATTAGGCGTGGTTTGTCGAAAACCGGGCTGCGGGACTTCCCTCACCACATAGGTCCCTTGAGGCAAATTGATAAAAGAGAAATTACCTTCGGGGTTTGTTAAAGTCGCAGGTTCACCCGGATCTAAACTGCCGTTGTTGTTGAAATCAAGGTAAATCGGCCAGTTGGCAACTCTCGGTTCCGTCGGTTCGTTGATGCCGTTAGCGTTGAGGTCGTTGAACTTGAAGCCGCTGATGCTGCCGGTAGGAAAATTGTTGCCGAAATTGACGCCGACAGCATTGGTATTGCCGGTTATGTCAATCGGGCCTGGATTTGGCGTAGTCTGTACCCATCCCGGTTGCTGGACTTCCCTCACCAAATATCGGCCGGGAGAAACATTGGCAAAAGTGTAGTTGCCTTGCGGGTTGGTGATGGTGTTGGCTTCGCCCGGATCAAAGCTGCCATTGCCGTTGAAGTCGAGGTAAATTGGCCAGTTGCTCAGAGGCGGATCTGTCGCATCTCTGACGCTGTTGGCATTGAGGTCATTGAACTTGATCCCGCTGATGCTGCCGACAAAAAAGACATTGCCAAAATTGATGTTGTTGACAGTGGCGTTGGAAGTAACGTTAATCGGCCCAGGGTCAGGCGTGGTTTGGAGAAAACCTGGTTGCTGGACTTCTCTCACCAAATATGTATCTGCAGGAATATTGACAAAAGCATAATTGCCTTCAAAATTTGTCAAAGTAACAGGTTCGCCGCCGTCTAGCCTGTTGTTGCGGTTGAGGTCGAGGTAAATTTGCCAGTTAGCTAGCCCTTGTTCCCCGAGATCTCGGCTGCTGTTGTTGTTGATGTCGTTGAATTTTGTGCCTGCGATCGTCCCTGCGTTAAAGTTGTTGCCAAAATTGATATTGCCAGCGTTTGTGCCGCTGGTAATCGTGATGGGTGCGGGATTTGGGGTAGTTTGGCGAAAGTTCGGCTGCTGGACTTCCCTAACTTGGTACGTTCCCGGCGGCAGGTTGGCGAAGATGTAGTTGCCTTGCGGGTTTGTAAGCGTGGAAGGTTCGTTAAATTCTGGCTGGCCGTTGTTGTTGAGGTCGAGGTAGATTTGCCAGTTGGGAATGGGGACTTCTCCGGGATCGGGGCGGCCGTTGGCGTTAAAATCGTTGTATTTGGTGCCGCTGATGCTGCCGACTTGGAAGTTCCCGATGTTGACGTTGCCGATGTCTATTTGGCTGGCGGTTCTGGATTCGGACATGGTGTTGCTGGGGCCCAATGAACGCGGTTCAATGTTTTCTGTAGGGCAATCTAGCAGTTTTTTTGCCAATTGCAGCTATTTGAGAGGGATAAATTTTTTTTAGGAAAGGCAAGGAAGGAAAAGTTGCGAGTTTTAATTTAATGTGGGAACCTGGCTTTGCCTCGGAACCAGTAAATGCCCGATGCCCAATTCCCAATGCCCAAATTCCCAATTTTTTCCAGATTTGATGTACGATCGCTACCAGTTTTGCAGAGGTCGAATTCCCAATGTCCCAAAACTTGACAGCAAGCTGGAATGAAGCCCGCGAGGTTCCAAGTTTGCTCTTCGGCTGGAGTTTGTGCGGTTTATTGGTAATGGGATCGATCGCCCCTACTCCTGCTGTCGCACAGCTACCTATCTCCGAACAGAGTAACAGCAACAGCCCGATCGCTCAAACAGGTGCGCTCGTCCGCCCCACGCTCAAATTGGGCAGCCGCGGCTCGGAAGTGAGCGAACTCCAAGCTGCTCTTAAATTATTGGGCTTTTACCCTGACACTGTTGACGGGATTTTCTCACAAAGCACCGCTAGAGCTGTGTCTCACTTCCAAGAAGCAGCAGGCCTGCCTCCCGACGCCATAGTCGGTCAAGATACTTGGAACCGGCTGTTTCCTGCAGCTAGCGCGATCGAAAACCCCATAGCCAACGCTCCTGTAACTGCCGATAACTCAGAGATTAACCCCCAAGCGCAGCCAACAAATTTTCCGGTTTTAAGAAGACGAATGCGGGGGGCGGCAGTCAGAGATTTGCAAGAGCGGCTGCGGGCCAAGGGATTTTTGCGGGTGAGTGCTGACGGCGTGTTTGGCCCGGAAACTCAAGCTGCTGTCAAGGCGGCTCAGCGACAATATCAACTGCCAGCAGACGGCATTGTCGGCCGCGCAACTTGGGAAGCTCTGCTGCGTTGATAGCAAGCGCAAAGTGCCGGATATGCACGTTGCGGTATCGGGCGATCGTACAAATTGTTAATAATCGCTTTTGGAAGTATTTCATCACATCAAAAAGTGTCAAGTTTGGTAAACAACGTGCTTTTATGCGCGCAGTTGGTGTTAACTTAAAAATATGAGGGGCAAAACCAAGAAGCACAAAAAACTTGGATAAAAAACTTGGAATTAGAGTATTTGTCCCGCTCGGCTCTAGTCCGCAGGCAACGCCTGAACCGTGTAGCTTATTAGCAAAGAAAGGTTGATATTGCGATTCGTATTGGTTAGATAGCTTGAGGCTATTAGATTAATCAAAAGTTGCGATCGCAAAACAGTCAAACACAGAAGTCTGAATAGACTCCGCTGATAGCTAGCTCGTATGCAGAGTAGTTGCAAAAAAGTCCACCTTAGTTGTAGTTTGCTGAAACTCAGCAGAGCTAAAAACCCACTTGAATCAACTTAATTTACAAACTTTTTAGGGTCTGGCATCCGATATGCTAGGCCCTAAAATTTTGTTGTTGGTTATTGGTTATTGGTTATTGGTTAAGCTCCTTTAAATGCCGAACAGCTTAGCCGGAAAGGATATTCCCAATGCCCAATGCCCAATACCCAATGCCCAATAACTATTTAATCTCCTCAATTCGAGCATTCAAACCGTTATCGCTGAGCATTTGTAGCAATTCATCAGCTTTTTCGCGTTCCCGAAAAGCACCGGCTTGCATCACCGGTCGCCCGCTGGAAAAAGAGCGAAAAGCATCGGGAACGAGGGATTGCATTTTTTGTCGATCGCCCGGCCTGTCGGTATCCACCACAACTCGATACCGGAAACCCAAAGCTCTGGCTCTATCAAATGACGGCGAATTATCCTCGGCATCGGGCAAAGAATTCCCCCCTAAAGGTGCAGGTACATAGCCGCCCCTTCCGATAGGAATGTTGCGGCCCGGAACAGGCAATCTACCTTCGGAAGCAACCGAACTGGAACTATCAAAATTGGGAGGAATAATTGGTTGCTGTACCGAACTTTCCGAAACCGAGCGATAATTCGGATCGGGCACGGGAATTGCTATCGCGCCTTGGACTACCGATGAAGCAGCGGCATTCCTCGGAGAAAGCTCTTGCTGCAACTGAGCGCTTCGCGGTGCGGGTCGATTTTGCACTGGTCGCCTAGAAACTGGCGCAGTCGGGGGAAGTGGCGCTCTTTCTACTCTGGGACTTAGCCGCCCGGGAGTGTAAGCCGGGAGAGAAGTGTCTGGGCCACCGATGCTGGGAGGTCGATCGGCCCTTAGCTGCAAAGCACTTCCCCCCATTGGCGGCGTAAAAGTTCCTGCCACATCAACCGAACCCGTCGTCCGGCTGCTCAACAATTGATTGCCGTAAGCTGGGATTACTTGACCTTTTGCCGCATTGTTGACATCGTACTGGCCGTTGTTGCGAATGACATTGCCCCCCGGTTCGGCGGCAGTTCCCAAATCCGGCAGAGAACTCGCGATCGCCACAATTCCGTCCCGGCGATTACTCTCGATATAATTGTTACGCAGCACAGGTCTAGCATTAGCTTGCACGACCACGCCATCTTTATTGCGAGTAATTTTGTTACCGATTAGCAGAGGCGAAGCGTTCTGCGCTACATTCACCCCAAATCCGGTGTTTTCAAACACATTATCTCGAACTTCCGGCTGGGAACTGCCAAAAATAGTAATGCCGTTAGCTCCATTTTTCGAGAAAACATTTCCGCCAATCGTCGGCCTGGAAGTACCGACTACCGAAATGCCGTCGTGAGTGCTCCCAGAAAAAGTATTGTTAACAATCGTTGGAGAACTCGATTCGATCCACAAAGCGTAACCGCGATAGTTGGTATTTGTCACCGTCACCCCGCTGAGTCCCGCCCCGTCTGCGCCTAAAATCGCAATATTTTGACCGGCCGAAGTCGGACTGATAAAGTATCCTCCGCCTTTGATGACAATATTCTGACCGCGAGTGTTGGGATTTCCCTGAACTGTCACGCTAGGCCTGAGCATTAATGGAAATTTTTCGCCGGTTTGCTCGCTGTAAGTACCGGGCGCTAGCAAAATCGCTGTTTTGGGCGGGGCCACGCTTAAGGCGTAGGTAAGGGTTTTAAAGGGAGCTAGATCGCTGCCGTTGCCTCCTGTGTCGCTGCCGCCGGTCGAGCTGACGTACAGTATGTTAATCTCGCTCTGCAGCGTCTGAGAAAGTAGCTGCACTCCCGGTATCCCGGCAGCGATAACTGACGGTTGATGGTTGCAAAGGGCGGTCATCGCAAAGACGAGCAGAAGGCAAGAACTCAAACAAGATTTTTGCGATCGCTTTTCTTTGCACTCGCTATATTGAGAATTTAGGAGCATAAATAAACCCCACTGATTTGCGGTCCGAGTTCCGCTTCCCGAGTTCGGCGTCGGGTTTTCGCGATCGCACTTTGATTTCACCCGCCTGCTGGGGTTTTCTTCTGTTAATCTTTTGTGTTGTTCTGCTAACCTCACGGCTCTCCTCCGAAGTGTGGTATGCAGTTTAACGATTCCACTCTCATCAAGTTTGATCTATTATGCTTTGTTTTCATCAAATTCAATAAAACTTAAAAAATTATTGTCGAATTTACATTGGTTTATGCCAAGATTAAGCCGCCTGCTTTGCCACAATCTTGACGGCGTGGGAGAATATAGCGGTTTGACTGGTACGATTAATTATAATTAGGGTGGTTCTGAATGACCGACAAACAAAACAGAACTTTACCGGCACAGCCAGCCCTCTGCCGGATTTTAGATGCAAATTTAGATCGATCGCGCGAAGGGTTGAGAATTATTGAAGAATGGTGCAGGTTTGGTCTCAACAACGCCGATTTAGCTGGCGAGTGCAAGCAACTGCGTCAAGAATTGGCTGCTTGGCACGTCGCAGAACTTCGCAGTGCTAGGGATACGCCGGCCGATCCGGGTACGGAGTTGACTCACCCGCAGGAAGAGCAGCGTTCGAGCATTCAGCAGCTACTGGAGGCGAATTTCTGTCGGGTGGAAGAAGCTTTGCGGGTACTCGAAGAGTATGGCAAAATTTACGATCGGAATATGGGCGCGGCTTTTAAGCAGATGCGCTATCGGGTTTATACTCTCGAAAGCAATTTGCTGGCTTACCGGCGCTACCAGCAGTTACTTCGATCGCAGTTATACCTTGTAACTTCGCCGAGAGACAACTTGATGGGAGTCGTGGAAGCTGCTTTGCAAGGCGGACTGACTTTGGTGCAGTACCGCGACAAAACCTCAGACGACGGCGCAAAGCTGGCTAACGCGCGCCAGTTGTGCGAACTTTGTCACCGCTACGATGCTTTGCTGATTGTGAACGATCGCGTGGATTTGGCTATTGCAGCCGATGCCGACGGCGTACACTTAGGGCAGGGAGATTGGCCTGTGGCGGAAGCGCGCAAGTTGCTCGGCCCGGGACGCATCATCGGTTGTTCGACTACGAATGGCGAGGAAATGCAGCGAGCTATTGATGCGGGAGCCGACTATATTGGAGTTGGACCTGTTTACTCCACTCCTACTAAACCTGATAAACAGGCGGCAGGTTTGGACTATGTGCGGTATGCTGCTGATAAGTCGCCGATTCCGTGGTTTGCGATCGGCGGAATTGATATCAACAACCTCGATGAAGTATTGAATGCCGGAGCTCAAAGGGTTGCCGCAGTGCGCGCGATTATGGAAGCAGAACAGCCTACTTTAGTCACGCAGTTTTTCATATCGCAGTTGATTCGGATGCAGAATCTGAAAGCTCAAAAAGCTTTGCACGGAAAAAGCTAGGTTTATTTGCGATTTGTAGGGCGGGTTTAGCACAGGAAATCTGTGCATAAAATATAATTTTGTTACCAAACCCGCCCTAAAAACTGATATTTTACTGATGATAAATCAAATTGCGCTGCAAGTTAACGGAGAAACCCGCAATTGTGCGATCGACACACCGTTACCAAAATTACTAGAACAATTGGGATTAAACCCGCGTTTGGTGGCTGTGGAGTACAACGGGGAAATTCTGCACAAACAATTTTGGGAAACTACACAAATGCAAGAGGGCGACATCTTAGAAATTGTCACAATTGTCGGAGGAGGCTAGCCACAAATGGGCGACAAATTAAGCCTTAAATTGTCACCAATTGGCAGAACCTAGGAATGCCGCTTGCAGTCAAGTCTAGATCCCCCTAAATCCCCCTTAAGAAGAGGGACTTTGAGAAGAATCTTGTTTCCCTAAATCCACGTTAATTAACAGGGACTTTGAGAAAAATCTGGCCCTAAATCCCCGTTAATTAACAGGGACTTTGAGAAAAATCTTGTCCCCCCCTTATTAAGGGGGGCTAGGGGGGATCGAGACTTTGAGACAAACAAAAGAGACTTAAAGAACGCCGCAAAATATCGCAATTAAACTGCGACAGCTTCAGCCACGGGTTCAGCCACAGGTGCTGCTACAACAGGATAAATGCTGACTTTCTTGCGAGTTTTGCCTTTTCTTTCAAAAGTCACCACACCGTCAATCATGGCAAACAGAGTATCATCTCTGCCGATACCAACATTATTACCGGGGTGAACTTTAGTGCCGCGTTGGCGGATCAAAATGTTGCCAGCTTTGACAACTTGACCGCCGTACTTTTTGACACCCAGACGCTGAGAATTAGAATCGCGTCCGTTACGTGTACTGCCTGTACCTTTCTTGTGGGCCATAATATCCTCAACTGTATTTACTATTTTTTATTCTGAATCAGTTTCGGCGGTTTGGGGGGTTTCAACAACTGCTTGAGTTAAGTCTCTGGCTGCTAAGACTGTACCGTTGACGCTAATCGAGTCAATCATAAAGCGAGTTGTTTCTTGACGGTGCCCTTTTTTCTTCCGAGTTTTCTTTTTCGGCTTCATCTTGTAGACGAGGACTTTGCGGCCCCGGAAATGCCGGAGAACCGTTCCTTCTACTGTGGCATTTTCTAGTAGAGGCTGGCCGATATGAACCTCGCCTTCGTGCTGGATCAGAAATACTTTGTCTATGGTGACTTTGGATTCAGCTTCAACGTGAAGCAGTTCGATGTCGTAGAAGCGGCCTGGTTCTACCCGAAATTGTTTGCCGCCGGTTTCAATGATTGCGTAAGTCATGGGATGGTGGTTGAAATTGCCGTACAGGTAGCTGATGAGTCATTGGTCATTGGTCGTTGTGGACTTTTGACTGCTGACTGCTCTCCAGCTTTTGGAATGTCTTAACCTGATCCGAGCCGGATTTAGACAGACAATCTACCATTATTGCGGATTGTTGGAGTTTTGTCAAGTTTTATGGCACCGGAAATTTCTAATTAGGGATAAAAATAGAAGATGCTGTCACCTTTTTATCCCATTTCTCCAAAAGGTCGATCGAACTGGGTTCAAGCCGTCGCAGAACATTTGCGCGATCGTAACAATTCCAAAGCTTGCTGTTTCACCCTACCCTCCATCACCTCTTTTTGCAAATTAATAAAAGCCTCAAAATCTTCTAAACCGTACTTAGTCATCTGCAACTGCTGTCGCAACTGTTCTTCGGCCTCAACCGTTAAGTAACCTGTTGCCAAAGCTTTGCGGACAATTTTACTGATTAAAGTCATAGTAGCTTCACCCTGAATACACCTACGTTAAAACACTGAAGTTTTGTCAACCGACTAACTCAACTTTTAGTTTGTTTCATAATTACCCTTCAAATAGGTTAAATCTACCTTAAGGTCTATGTAAATAAAGTTATTTTTGATACATCGATGAAACTGTAGCGATTTTTAATGTAGAGTGCGATTAAATTGGTATCTTGAATTTATGTCAGACAAGGTTATCTTTCAAATACTTTACATCTACCTTAAGGCAGATTTAAACATAGCGATTTGTGACATTGGCAATTGTATTGATATTAAATGTAGAGTCCGATTAAATTGGTAGATTTAGTTTCTGTCTAACAACAGCCGCCATTCTCTCACAGCAAAAGGAGGAACCAGCAATTCTGTTTCTTTTTGATTTGTCACGGGCAAACTCAACAGCAAAGGTCGATTACTTTCCAATTGTGAAATTATTGATTTGAAATCGTATTCTCCGACATTAATTGGCAAACCCGACTCGTTCCAAATATCATTAGCCTTGCCAATTTCGCGCTTACCCGCCGCAACTTTCAGCGGAACAGGATGCTGCAATTCTGTTCCTGGAAATCCTACTAATCTTAGATTTAAAGACTTTACTACTCCCGACTTTACTCGCTTGTACAAAACAACTTGCCACGCTTTGTCATCAGTATCGCGCAGGCTTTGTACGGATCGGAACATTACTGTCTCGGCAGTTTCTGGATATTTGTGAATCGAGGCGAAAGCGGGCGGGCTAAGCGCTAAGATTAGATACAAACACAAGCTAATTACAGTTAAAGCCTTGATGAGGGAAGGTTTTGTACTGACATTGTTCATAGGATGACCAAAATATCGCTTGTTACCCAAAAGTTTAATAGATAAAAAAGTAGGGTACGTCGCAGGCACCCTACTACTCATTTTAAACCTAGATGAATCCAACTGCCTGCTTAGGCGGGGGGAAGAGCATAAAAAGCAACCCCCTCATCCCGGAAATCTGACCTCCCCTGTACCGCCAGCCGATCCGCTTGGCTTGCGGTGAAAAAGTGTGTAATATTTTGCGGATTTTCCCGTTCCCTCGCCAGGTTAGTAAAACGATAGACGGGTATCGCACCCGAAACTGCTGTGTTATATGAATTGAAAGCGTCTCCGTCAGCACGGAACTGCGGTAAGTTGTCGCGAACAAACTGTATTTCAGTAGGTTTATTCGTATAGAAAAAGGTTCCTGATGCTGTATTGAAGAAGCGTTGAACCTTTGCGTTACCGGCGGCTGGAGCGATAAATTCATCGCCTTCACTCTGATAACGAGCAGGGTTGTTTAGTCGGTCATTTTTCTCGATCGGGTCTGTGGTATAAAAATGCCCTCCTGCCACCTTGTCAAAGAAACGCCGGACGGGAAGATTGCCTGTTAGAGGGTCGCCGCTACCGCCCCCGATGATGTTGTTGCCTTGTGCATCTAAAGTCGCACCTGTTACGGGGTCTTTCAAGGCGACATTGCCATTGGGAGTTGAAACCTGTAATGTGAAAGGCTGAGAATTTGATGGTAACGTATCAAAGCTAGTCACGCGGACTACATAGTCCACACCAGGCGCACTTTTAAGGGAAGTAAGACCAGTGGGGAACGTGGGTGTTATTGGAACTCTGGTAGTACCCCCTAGACCCGTTGGTGGTGGTTGTATTGGAACAATGGTATCAGGAGTTATTTTTGAGTTTCCTCCGGAGACACCGCCGTTATTATTATCCTGAGCAATAAGAATACCCGTATCAGCGACATTCGTACCCTTGCTGCCTTTGGGTATCTGAAAGACTTGCACGTAAGGGTCATAGCCAGTACCCGGATCTTTAAAAAGACCAATTGATATTGGCTGATTAACTAACTCTACCTCTAAGATGTAATCTTTAGCGCGAGTTGTTGCAGAACCATCTAACAGGTCGGGAGTTGGGATAACCCTGTCTGTTGCAGTTAGCTGATTTCTCAGTTGAATTGATGCCATTTAAGCTGTCCTCTTAACTTTTATGATAGCAGGTGTTATAAAATCCTGCCTGCTACATTTATAAAACACTCAATACCGATAAGTTACCTAACAGCTATTAGTATTTTTATTAGGTATTTTTCTGAGAATTACTCAATTTGGCATATTATACAGAAAGTTTCCGTATAACTACGAGTTATAAGGATGAGGTAGCTAGTGGGAAAAATTTTATCCATAGGGATTGGAAGGACTGAAAAAGATGCTAACAGAAAGACCTTTAGCTGTTGATTATTCTCAACAAGATGCAACTTCAAAGTTTGTTCAGCGCCCGTTAATTCACTCCAGTCATGACGCGGGATGGAAAAATATTCATCTAGCACACTATCAACTGCCTGCAATGGAAATTCCTGAAACATCTGGTTCTCAACATATAATTTGTCTTCCATTTTGGAAGCAGCCAACAGAAGTGGAATTAGCCTTTGATGGTAAGCGTCACCTAGTGCAGCATGACCGGGATGAAACGGGTTGCATTGAAATACTTCCTGCTTACGCACCTATTAAGGCTAGGTGGAGTCAGGAAAATGATATCACTCACTGCTACCTTGAGCCTACATTTCTTAATCATGCCGCCTATGAGTCAGTAAACCCAGATCGAGTTGAAGTTAATCTCACGCTTAAAAAACCCGATCCGCTAGTTTGGCAAATTATCTTAGCACTGACAGCAGTATTGGAAAACGATCCAAATAATAGTTGCTTTTATGCGGATTCAATGGCGACGGCTCTAGCGGCTCATTGCTTAACATATTACTCAACCCGTAAGCATATTCTGATAGAATATGAAGACGGCTTGTCAAAATACAAACTGAAGCAAGCTATTGAATACATCAACGATCGTTTTAGTGAAAATGTATCGTTAGCAGAAATTTCAGCAGAATTAGGTATGAGTCAATACTATTTCTGTCGATTGTTTAAGCAATCAACTGGAATGACTCCTCATGCCTACTTAATTCAGCAACGAGTAGAGCGATCGAAGGAACTACTAAAGCAGACAGAATGGACAATAAACAAAATTGCGATCGAGTGTGGCTTTGCCAATCCCAGTCATTTTGCAAAGTGCTTTCGCCGATACACAGGCATTTCACCTAAACAGTTTCGCATGATTTAGCAAGATTATGTTCTAATCGCAAGGAAGTGTTCGACTTGAACTGGCAAAACAGATTAAAGTCGCTTACAAGGTTGCATCAGGTGCATCTAACTTTTTCGGACAGACAAAGTAGCTGTATCGAGTTGACGGGGTGTTTACTTATTATGAATATACATGACACAGCGAAATAAACTTTTACAAATACCAGCACAGAAATTTATAGAGGCTGCGGCTGGCTGGAATCTCGAACAGTTATATGCAGACTTGACAGCAGCCAAACAAGAGTACGCCAGCAGTAGAAAGCAGCGACTCACTCCTTTAGAAAAAACTTACCTGCGAGGATTGCTTTGCAATTATAGTCCGGTGGAAATCGCCGCCGCACTCCACCGCGAATGTGCCGGTATTAGAGTAGACTTATCGAGAGGGCTGTATCGCTACATTCAAGTTTTGACGCTGCAACAACCGAAAGACTGGAAAGAAATCCCAAAAATGCTAGAAATACGTGGTTATCAACAAAATGGTAGTGGAGAAACATTGCTTCCTACATTGAGAAATTCTACTCAAACTCCCCAAACTCCCATCGAAAATCAAACTGAATCGGGGCTAGCGGTGGATACGTCTATTTTCTACGGGCGCACAACAGAACTTGCTAACTTAGAACAATGGATTTTACAAGAAAACTGCCGCTTAGTTGCTGTATTGGGTATGGGTGGCATTGGCAAAACTGCTTTAGCATCTAAGCTAACAAATCTGATTAAACACCAGTTTGAGTGCGTAATTTGGGTCAACCTCAGTCATGCACCTGTGTTGGCAGATACTATAATAAATTTAATCGAATTTTTATCTGATAAACCGCAAAGCGATTTAGAAAAATTGCAGTTAATTACTCATGATAAAAAACTTTTTCAATCGGCGCTCTCGCAGCTTGACTTTTCCCTGGAGAACCTAATCGCTTCCACAAATGCAATAGAACAGACAATCATCGCTGATGGTATCCAGCGCCTGATTCAGTGTTTACAAAAGCGTCGATGTTTGATAATCTTAGATGAGTGGGAAGCTGTTTTCTGCACTGAGCAGTTAACAGGAAATTATCGAGAAGGATATCAAGTGTATGGGGAATTTCTGAAACAAGTAGGAAAATCGCAGCATCAAAGTTGCTTGCTGTTGACTAGCTGCGAAAAACCTAAAGAAATTGCGGCGTTAGAAGGTCAAAATCAATCGGTACGGTCATTGAAATTGGGTAGTTTGGGAGAAGCGGCTGTGGAAATCCTTAAAAACAAGGGTTTGTCTGAAGAAGGTGAATACTCACAATTGATAGAGGCATACAGCGGCAATCCTTTAGCGTTAAAAATAGTAACGACAACTATTCATGATATGTTTGGGGACAGCATTGCTAAATTTTTAAGAAATGGGCTATTTCTGGGAGATTATAGCGATACATTATCTCGGCAGTTTAATCGCTTATCAGGATTAGAAATCCAGCTATTACACTGCATGGCGAAAGAAGTCAAGCCTGTTGGTTGTGAAAATTTGCACTCCGATATTCAGCAAGAGAGGGGTTTAGAATTGCTGAAGGCGTTAGAATCGCTTTTAAGACGATCGCTAATTGAAGCAGTTCAAGCCGAAAGTGAAACTCTGTTCGCGCTTCAACCTGCGATAAAGCAATATCTGATGTCTGTGGCAAGATTGCCTAAGCTATAAATAATCTACCGAGGTTCTATTTCCAATCGGTTTCGGCTTGGGATAGCACGTAAGCTGAAACCTCGATAATTTGTTGTTCCGACAAACGATCTTTGTAAGCGGGCATAATACCTTTGCCGTTGGTTACTAAGTTGGAAATGTTGGCGATGGAATCCATGCCGTATTTTTTTAAAGCTTTTTGTTTCAAGTTTTTGCCGCGCCTGATAATGTTGCTGCCGTTGATGTGACAGCCTGCACAGTTGGCACTGAAGACTTCGGCTGCGGTTGTGGAATTTGTAGCTGTATCTGCGATCGCAATTTGGGAATTAGTGGCGATTTCTACAAATGCCAGTGTCAGTATCAATAGAAAGGCGGTGAGAATTTTTTTAAAGTTCTTTAGGGAAATCATCTATTTGCAAGTTGAAAAATAGTGCGGGATTTAATGATATCACTAAATACGCATTTTCGGGTTAAATCAGCGATTTATTCTTCCCAATCGAATGTGCGGGAAACTGCTTTTTTCCAAAAGCGATATTTTTGCTCGCGAAGGGCGATCGGCATTTTCGGCTCCCAAGTACAATCCACCGCCCAATTGTCGCGCAATTCGGCTAGCTGACTCCAAAAGCCCACCGCCAAACCAGCCGCATAAGCCGCACCAAGTGCAGTAGTTTCTGCTACCACAGGTCGCACCACAGGCACTCCCAAAACATCGCTCTGAAACTGCATCAGCGTGTGATTTCCCACCATACCTCCGTCTACTTTTAAAGACAAAAGCTGCACTGCTGAATCCTGATTCATCGCATCCAATATTTCCCGCGTTTGCCACGCTGTCGCTTCCAATACTGCGCGGGCAATGTGTGCCTTAGTCACGTACCGAGTTAAACCTGCAATTACTCCCCGCGCGCTGTCTTTCCAATAGGGTGCGTAGAGTCCCGAAAATGCCGGTACAACGTAAACTCCCCCACTATCTTCGACTGTATTTGCTAATGTTTCTACTTCAGCAGATGTGTTGATGATGCCCAAATTGTCCCGCAGCCACTGCACTAGAGCTCCGGCGATCGCAATACTGCCTTCCAAAGCATACACAGCGGGCGATTCCCCCATCTTGTAGGCGACTGTTGTTAGTAATCCTTGCTTTGAAGGGACGATCGCCTCACCGGTATTCAGCAGCATAAAACAGCCCGTACCGTAAGTATTTTTCGCCTCCCCCGGACTGAAACAAGTTTGCCCGACGAGGGCGGCTTGCTGATCGCCCAAAGCAGCAGCAATCGGAACACCTGCAAGCAATCCTTTTGCAGTGCCAAAAACTTGACTCGAAGGGCGAATTTCTGGCAGCATCTGGCGGGGAATTGCCATTATTTCCAAAGTTTCCGCATCCCAATCGAGGGTTTGCAAATCCATCAGCATCGTGCGGCTGGCGTTGGTAACATCGGTAATGTGCGCGCCGCCAGTCAGGTGCCAAATCAGAAAAGTATCGACATTGCCAAAAATCGCATCCCCTCGATCTGCTGCTTCCCGCAATCCTGGAATATTGTCCAGCATCCACTTAATTTTCGGCCCGCTGAAATAAGTTGCCAGCGGCAAACCGCATCGTTTTTGAAATCGATTTTTGCCCTCAACCTCAGCTAATCGATCGCAAATAAAGCGAGTGCGGGTATCTTGCCAAACAATCGCATTTCCGTAAGGTTTGCCAGTTTTTCTGTTCCAAACAATAGCAGTTTCGCGCTGGTTGGTAATACCGAGAGCAGCAATATCTTGCGGGTCGATATCGCCTATTTCGAGGGTGTTTTTAATTACGCTTTGAGTGCGCTGCCAAATTTCATCGGGATTGTGTTCAACCCATCCTGGTTGCGGATAGATTTGCTGGTGTTCTTGTTGGTTGCTGCAAATTATCTGTCCCAGGCGATCGAATATGATAAATCTGGTGCTGGTGGTTCCTTGGTCGATGGCTGCTACGTATTTTTTTGCCAATTGTCTAAAACCTTTTTAGTAATGAGATATTTAACGTATATGATACTATGTAAGACACAACCTAATCTCAAAAACTTTAGTTTAGGGAACTCCACAAGTTGAAACTGGCAGATTTGCTCAGGCTCGATCGCACAATTAAAGTTATTGGCTTTGACGACGCTCCCTTTTCTCGTACAAGCGGGAGTCTGGTGTCGATCGCAGGCATAGTCTGCGGGGGAACTCGATTTGAAGGAATGGTGTGGGGACAAGTCCTCCCCGACGGATTAGATGCCACGGATGCTATTTCTGGGCTACTCCTCGGAGGCAAATTTCTGCCGCAATTGCATCTGGTTTTGCTAGACGGAATAGCTTTCGGCGGTTTCAATATTATTGACCTTCCCGAGTTAGCATCGCGGCTGCAAATTCCTTGCGTTGCTGTCATGCGCCGGCAACCAGATTTAGATGCTGTTGAAAAAGCCCTCCGCCATTTACCCGACTCGGAATACCGTTTACAATTGTTGCGCCGCGCCGGGAAAATTCACGCTTTTGAACCTTTCTTTTTTCAAGTTTGCGGCGAACAACCGGAAGTAATAGCGAGGGTTCTCCAGCGTTTGACAGACACTGGTAAAGTTCCTGAAGCTTTGCGTTTAGCTCATTTGATTGGTGCGGCGGTAATTACTGGAGTTAGCAGCAGTTCTGCTTGAATAAGAGCGAATAGAACGGGCAAGATGCCCGTTCCACAAAGAGAAATTTTTTGTGTGGGTTGGCATCCTGCCCGCCATGAAAAGCTGATTGTAAATGAAGTTATTCGATGAGTTTGTACCTACTTACTTACACAATTTCGCCGTCAATTTCGCCGAATTCGATTTTAGTTCCCAAGGCCAAAGTTAGGGTACTTTCAGGTTCTACCATTTTTATATCGCCTTGACTGTCTGTAACCCACCAAGCGCGATCGCACAAATTTGTCAATCCTAACGAAAGCTCGTTTCTCGATCGAGAAGTGACTATAGCTACAAGACCGTTAGATGCTGCGGCTGTTAAACTCGGTATGTCAGAGGTAAATAGTTGAGTTCCCGCACTCAGAGGAATAACTCGACTGCCTAATTTTAGAGATAATTGGCTGCTAGTAAAAGAATTTACTGCGGGCTGATCTGATATAAAGGTAGGCGGAATATTTGCTGGTGTTGGCGCTGGCAAGTCAGAGTTTCCTACTGTAATTGTACAGTTACCGATTCTCTTTTGGTCGCCCGATCGCAAATAACTGACCGCCCCGCTATCGACATTCTCGCAAACAATTTGACCTGCTTCCAATTGAAACCGCATGGCCAAGGGCGAAACATTAGGAATGCAGATAATAGACAAATTTTCATCACTGCCAAAAGTCACTGGTTCCGAACCCAGAGTGAGAGTGCGATTTGCTCCGGTATCGTAACTAATTACCAGCCAAGCTTTGTTAAACAAAGTTTCTGCTACAACTAGCATAATTCCAATCCAAAAACCGATCGCAGCACAGCCAGCTAAGCGGCCTGCGGTACCAGATAGATTGTAAGCAAACAGAATAAACAAACAGCCGCCCAAAACTCCTCCAACACCGCCGCCTCCCGTGCCGCGAAGCGCTCCCAAATTAGGAATCCGCTGTGCAAGTCCCAGTCCTAACAAACTGCCAGCTATTCCCCAGCAAATTACTCGCAATAATTCGTTGTTTCCGTCGCCAATTCCGCTGTAAATACCTTCGGCGATCGCCCCAGAAATCGCTCCTGCGATTAAACCAAACAATCCGCCATTTTTTAAAGCCTGTTTAATTTGAGGCTTGCCTTTGATATAGTAATAATAGCCGAACATGATAGCAGTAGCAATACCACCGCCTACCAATCCAAACCAGCGACCTGTAGACAATACACTGTCAAAAAAAGATTCCGAACCAGGGAGTCGCTGCATGAAAGGTTCGGTGATGAGATTGCCGACGAAACCGCCGACAGCACCGCTAATCCCAAACTGCAAAGCTTTTTTAAGGGCTGATAGATTTCTTTTCACGGCGCACCAGATTAAAAGTGAGAGTCAAATCTAGCTACAAGCTCGAAAGTTACGATTTCCGATGATTCTGATATCTGGCATCGCGATCGAGAACAGGGCCGACGGCCTGTTGCACAAACACAAAGAGTGAGTGTTCTTATGGGTAGTAGGGGTTGGGGAGGAGCCATGGGTGTCAACTTAAGCTTTTAGTCCGCCAGTCTTCCCGCTCACCCGGCAGTCATAAGCAGGAATGAATTCCCGCTTATGACTATCGGTTTTACCTTAAGTTGACAGGCCTTGGACAAGAGATCCCGCCCGTCCACGATTTATTGAGAATGGTGCAAGATGTGAGACGATCGCACATCTCCCCCTCTGTCTCCCTTTCCTCTCAGCAAGAAGTCTTTGACCCTCGTGCCGTCGCCCGCCACAATTTCCCCTCTATGCTGGATCGGCTGCAACCCTTGCTGCCAGATAATTTTAGCAATTTTTTGATCCGTGAAATTTTAACGCAGAACACCCTAGCGAGGGCCCAAATATGAAAAGGAATGTTACAAACTATTACAGTAACACTCAGAATGTGAACATAATGCCTCAAAATACTTGCGAGAGGTAGTTGTGTCAGAGAAGCAATATTCTTACTAACTGCCGGACAGTCACTCGATCGCCACTAAGTGGCCTGCTGCAATCTCGATCGTAAATTAAAGATCGCATCAGTCATTTATGGTATTGTAAGCGACAGGCTTAGTGCGAGCACTCACAACCGCACCGGCGTGAAGAACCAGCGCCGTTAAGCACCGAAGGCAGTCACCCACCAACAACTTCAACAGTTGCTGAGTGTGGAAAGTCCAGCCTTCCCCGTCAAAGCTCCTGCCTGAGCAGGAAAGATACGGGACGCAAGCGCCCGCCTTCGCTAGCTCAGCGCAGAGCAGTTCATATAGCAAAATATCCAGCGGGTACACACAAGATGAGTATCGTCACCAAATCAATCGTCAACGCAGACGCCGAAGCTCGCTACTTGAGCCCAGGTGAATTAGATCGGATCAAGAGCTTTGTCACCTCTGGTGAACGCCGCGTCCGCATCGCCCAAATTTTGAGCGAATCCCGCGAACGCATCGTCAAGTCAGCAGGCGACCAACTTTTCCAAAAGCGCCCTGATGTTGTTTCTCCCGGCGGCAACGCTTACGGCGAAGAAATGACCGCAACTTGCTTGCGCGACCTCGACTACTACCTGCGTTTGATCACCTACGGAATCGTAGCTGGCGACATTACTCCGATCGAAGAAATCGGTATTGTCGGCGTCCGCGAAATGTACAAATCTCTCGGCACCCCGATTGAAGCCGTCGCCGAAGGCGTTCGCGCTATGAAAAGTGCAGCAAGTTCGCTGCTGTCTGGAGAAGATGCTTCCGAAGCTTCCTCTTACTTCGACTACGTTATCGGTGCGATGCAGTAAGGAATTTCGATTTTAGGTTTTCGATTTTAGATTGAAAAATTGGGGGTTGCCGGCAACAAGTTAAAAGCTTTTGCAAATAACCAGCCATTTAAAAATCTTAAATCCCAAATCCCAAATCCCAAATTCTAGCTCCAAAATTGGACTGACTCAGCCACTTTCTAGGAAACAAGACAACCATGCAAGACGCAATTACCGCCGTTATCAATTCCTCTGACGTTCAAGGTAAGTACCTGGACATCAGCGCTCTAGACAAGCTCAAGAATTACTTTGCTTCTGGCGAACTGCGCGTCCGCGCCGCTACAGCCATCAGCGCCAATGCAGCCACAATCGTCAAAGAAGCAGTTGCTAAGTCTCTGTTGTACTCTGACGTAACTCGTCCCGGCGGCAATATGTACACCACTCGTCGTTATGCAGCTTGCATCCGCGACTTGGACTACTACCTCCGCTACGCCACCTACGCTATGCTAGCTGGCGACCCTTCCATCCTCGATGAGCGCGTGCTCAACGGTTTGAAAGAAACCTACAACTCCTTGGGCGTGCCCATCGGTTCTACCGTACAAGCAATCCAAGCAATGAAAGAAGTCACCGCTGGTTTGGTCGGTTCTGACGCTGGTAAAGAAATGGGCGTCTATTTCGACTACATCTGCTCTGGCTTGAGCTAAGACTCAGGAAGAAGGAAGAAGTAAGAAGGAAGAAAGAAGAAGAAATAACATTTATTTCTGGCGTCTTTTAACTTTTAACTTTGGACTTGTTACCTTTGGCTTTGAAAAGAGGTCAGGGAAGTTGAGAGTGATTGCTAGACCGTCAAAGGCTTGTCGAGAAAGCCCGACGAGTTTTAACGAGCTAGTTTTGACTCCTAACTCCCTGCCTTCAATCTTTAAGAAATCCATCTAATAATCTGTAAACCTACTCAGGAGTTAGTTTCCCATGAGAATGTTTAAGGTGACTGCTTGCGTCCCCAGTCAAACTCGCATCCGCACTCAGCGCGAATTGCAAAATACCTATTTTACTAAGCTCGTTCCTTACGACAACTGGTTCCGGGAACAGCAAAGAATTATGAAAATGGGCGGCAGAATTATTAAAGTGCAACTGGCTACCGGTAAGCCCGGAGCTAATACAGGTTTACTTTAAGAGCCGAAGCTGGATTAGTAGAGGGGTAAGAGGTCGCGATCGACCTCTTTTTTGTTGTTATAGTAGAAGGATGAATGTCCAAAGTTGTTAATCTAATCATTGACCAATATTTCAATAAGCAGAAAGTATAACTGCGATTATCGCTAAGAAAACAGCAAGCATTTGTGGTAATGTAATAGCCTCTTTTAAGAATAAAGACGATAATAATATAGTAATCAGCGGGTAGATAGACGTAACACTCACTACATTGGCAACTTCACCTTTACCAAGGGCTATAAAAAATACTAATGATGCCACCGTGCCACAAACGCCAACTAACATGGCAAACAAAATTCCCCTAACATCTCCCTCAAAACTAAAATTATTAGTTTGGATAATAATAAATAAAGTACTTAAAATAGCGCCAATTGCTTCATAAACAAAAGCAGTTTTGTAGTCAATATATTTAGTCGCTAAATTGCCAAAAAATCCCCACAAACCATATAATAGCGAACAGATTAATGCGTAAATTAACCAATCTGGTACTTTAGCCATCTTTGTTAGAGTTTATTGAGATCATTCTAAAATCCTATGGCTAACGACATTCGACGCTTGATTCCATTTTTTGACCCCAGCGCGTCTCAATGGGCCGCTGAGGCCCGGTGGCTCAGGTGGCTGACTTTTCTGTGGCTGTTTGTTGGGCTGACAGCATTGTTTTCGGCTTCCTATCCCATTGCCAATTATGAATTTGGAGACGGCCTTTATTATTTTAAACGACAGCTAATCGCAGTGGCGATCGGGCTGGCCGGTTTTAACTTGATGGTATACTCCCCCCTGCGCTACCTGCTGAAAACAGCTCAGTTAGGCGTTTTGTTGCTGCTGGGATTGCTGTGGTTGACCTTGGTTCCGGGGGTGGGAACCACTATAAACGGGGCGACTCGCTGGATATCTCTGGGACCGGTTCCGATTATTCAACCTTCTGAGTTGATTAAGCCGTTTTTTGTTCTCCAAAGCGCCCGCATTTTCGGCAACTGGCCCCGGTTGACGAATAAAGTTCGCTTAACTTGGCTGTTAATTTTCGGTGCAATGCTTTTGGGAATTCTGTTGCAGCCGAATTTGAGCACCACGGCTTTGTGCGGGATGACTTTGTGGTTGGTGGCTTTGGCTGCGGGCTTGCCTTACTTGCAGTTGGGCGCAACGGCTATGGGGGGAATGCTTTTAGCCGTTTTAAGTATTAGTTTTAGAGAATATCAGCGCCGCCGGATTATGTCTTTTCTCAATCCTTGGGCCGATCCGATGCAAGATGGCTATCAGTTGATTCAAAGTCTCCTGGCTGTGGGTTCTGGGGGCATTTGGGGTGTGGGTTTGGGGATGTCCCAGCAAAAGTTATTTTATTTGCCTATTCAGTACAGCGATTTTATTTTTGCTGTGTTTGCTGAGGAGTTTGGTTTGGTGGGAGGTTTTTCCCTGCTGCTGATGTTGGCGGCTTACTCTACTGTGGCTTTGAGAGTAGCGATGAAGGCTAGAAATAGTGAGAGTCAGTTGGTCGCGATTGGGGTGATGGTGGTGATGGTGGGACAGTCGCTGCTGAATATTGGGGTAGCGACGGGGGTTTTGCCGACTACGGGTTTGCCACTGCCGTTTTTTAGTTACGGGGGTTCTTCGATGTTGGCAAGTTTGTTGTTGTCGGGGTTGCTGATTCGGGTGGCTAGAGAGAGTTCCGAGGCTGATGTGGTTTCTTTAAACGGCCTCCGTGGAAAGCCGGGAAAGCCGAACTTGCGATCGAACAACGGCACTACACAAACTGAATAATTTGTCAATAGTAAACACACCGGATTAACTTCCAGGCAGAGCCTGGGAACCAATCCCCAGAGGAAGAGCCTCGATTCTGGCTGGGGCAAATTGGAGGCCCAGCCTCCGGATCTGCGTTACCAGGCTCTGCCTGGTAACGAGTAATAGCTGATAAAAACTAACGATCGACTATTTCCGCCCGTCACCTTTATTGGGCGGTTCTTCTTGTTGTTCTTGAGGTTTAGCTGTGATGTCAGTTAATTCTTTTTTGTCTGGTTGCGGTGTTTCTGGAGTTGAGTTAGCCATTGAGTTTTGTCCTAAATAGATGCACCGCTTAATTATATCTTTTCCAACTGCAAAGTTATAGCTGTAGATAGGGAGAGGAAGAGCCAGACAAACAATTCTCATACACAGAGATTTGATAGCTAAAACTGGAAGACTTTATGTAAATGCAAAAAAGTGTAAATGCAAATTGCTATCGGTTCTACACTGATTGAGAGTTGCAGCCAAACAAATCCGATGTGGACGCAAAAACATCTTTGTTAAGAATTAAATGCCGATCGCCATCTCGACTGATTAACCCTTGCTGCTGCAATTTTCCCAGCATTCGAGTTACTGTTACCCGCGTCGTGCAAATAGCATTAGCAATATCTTGATGTGTCAAGCGGATATTCAAACGAGTTCCTTCAACCACAGGCTGACCGAATTCCTGTTGCAATAATAGCAGTAGCTGATACAAACGGTCATCTACTCGTCGCTGTCCGGCGATCGCTAAAATTGCTTCCATTTGCCGCAGCCGCCGTACCATTTGAGGCAGCAACTCGTGAGCCAATTGAGGAGAAGCTTCGATTTCCACCATAGAATACCACATCAAATAAATATCGGATGTCGCCGTAGCTCGGTAAGTCTGCAAGCTTGTCAACCACAAACCGAAGCACATCGAAGGCCCAACCCAACCCAAAAGTCCTTCTTCTCCGGTTGGATAAAGCGTACTCAGTTGTGCTAGACCTTGACAGACTCGCCAAAGGCCATGCGACATCATAGGAATGGTTTCGCCCTTAGCATAAAAATGCAAGTTTCGAGTAGCTCCTGTGTTATGCTGGATTTCCGCTAAAAGTGCTTTGGATGTTGGTGGCATATCCCTTATTTCCAGCTAAAAAACATTTGTCTGAGACCTACGCCTCTGACTCTAACCGACCAAGGTAAAGGTTAGGTAATCGTCTGGTTAGCGGCAAGATAAGCTTTAGTTGTTAGTTGTTAGTTGTTAGTTGTTAGTTGTTAGTTGTTAGTTGTTAGTTGTTAGTTGTTAGTTGTTAGTTGTTAGTTGTTAGTTGTTAGTTGTTAGTTGTTAGTTGTTAGTTGTTAGTTGTTAGTTGTTAGTTGTTAGTTGTTAGTTGTTAGTTGTTAGTT
>NZ_JAUBQM010000086.1:0-27881 GCF_036701245.1 Microcoleus sp. Pol14D4 | reverse complement strand
CGCCTGATTGTCGGTATGATCGAATCAATGACGTGGCGATCGGCTAGCTCACTCTTTTAAGATACAAGGGGCGGGTTTTACCAACCATCTATGTCGGAAACCAAGAATATAATAAACCCGCCCCCACCCAAGGACTCAATTAGTGACTGTGCCCGTGCCCGCCATGAGAATGCCCGTGCCCGCCATGAGAATGCCCGTGATCACCATGAGAATGACCGTGAGCCCCATGAGAATGCCCGTGCCCTTCATGAGAATGCGCGTGCTCGCGCTGCGCCGCAGCCAAACTCGGATTAACAGCAACCGCAGTCTCACTCAATAACGCTTCAATCTGCGGATTTGCCCACTCAGCGGCCATTTTCAGAAACTCTGGATGGTCGTTAACGCAAGGTAATTTGCGGTAAGTAACTCCTTGACGCTGTTTCTGCAAAGACTCAATAATGTGGTCTACATCTAACAATGTTTCGTGATTTTCTGTCGCAAATCCGATCGGCATAAACACGATCGCAGTTGCACCCAAATCGATCAAATTCTTCGCAGCCAACGTCGCATCCGGCTGCGTCCATTCAATCAGCGGTGTGTCGTGATTCAGCCAACCCACCGAAATCAAAGGATAGCGATACATCAAACGTTCCCGCACGCGATCGTACAAAGCTTGACTTTCCACAATACCCGAAGTAAAGCCCTTCGCCTTGTGCGGACAACCGTGATTCATCAGCACAATCCCAATCTGAGAAGGCAAATGCGCTACAGCTAAATCGTTCTTAATTTCCTCTTCAACCAAATGCGCCATCAAATCGATGTAAGCAGGTTCATCGTAAAAAGAAGGAATGTAGCGCTGTCCTTTTACCCAATGTTCCTTACCATCAAAGGTTTGTGCTAAAGCTTTATTCACCTGTTCGACAGCAATGCCGCTGGTGAAAACAGAATCAACTACCAACAGCGGATAAATCAGAATTTTGTCAAATCCTTCTGCTTGAATTTGAGGGATTACTTGTTCCGGCAAAAACGGCGCGCAAAAGTTAAAAGCTTTGAACACTTTTACTTTATCGCCCCATTTCTCCTGTAAATTCTTTTCAATCCCGGCGCGCTGCTGTTCAAAAATTGCATTGTGCGGCGAAACGAATTGACCGTGTTGGTGACTCCACTCGTGCAAGTCAAAGATTGCTAAAATCTTCGCCAGCGGCGGATAAATCCAAAGCGGTACTGGCGCAAACTTTGCCGTAAGCAAATTTAAAGCTTGTTCGTTGTAGTTGGCAAAATCGTCGTAGCTTTCGACTTCGCCGTAACCCATCAGCAATACAGCAACGCGATCGTTACTTGCGGGTGCTGCAGATGTTTTGTACTCGATTTTTTCTGGAGAAGCAACCACTTTGTATTCCTCAATTTTATTTATTCTAAGAGATCCAGGCAGGATGAAGGGAGAATCGGAGATTTTTCCTTGTGTGCGATCGCACGACTGACGTGCGCGGGGCTGATTCCCGATTTCTGCGCCCATACTTCCCGGTCAAACCTCTTATTTATCCTAGAAACCGGATTGATGAGCATCAGTCCTAAGTCGGTTTTTTGACCCTGACCCGAAATTCGTAGGGCAGCTAAGCTGGCAGGCCTCTAATTTTCACAATTCTGTTTGTTTAAGCTTTTGTGGGGTCAGCTTCGACGCCGCCGGAAAAGTTAAATCTAAATACAGAACAGCTTAAAACTAGAATCAGCCTTTGCTAAGCTTGACAGGAGATGGGGCGGGGGGGGATAAGTTTCATGTTTTCTTAAGACTCCCTCACCTTGCCTCAGATTAATGCCGTTTGGAGCGTTCCCAGCTTTTAACTTGGGGGGATACTCTTCAAACTTGACTCTATTATAACTTTAACGCCCTATCCCCAGGGGTAGTATATGATATAGTAGGCATATGATAAAGTTATGTTGCGAACTATATTAACTTTCTTGACGAACTATGAGACTGGTAATTTGCCCCGGAGTTCACGAACCAAAGCTAACCGACTGTTTCCTGGCGGGACTTTCGGGGCTTTGGGGACTGGCTGCCGATCGCCAAAACCAGCAAATAGTCGATCGTGTCAAGATTTTTCCCGCTCATAAATATCCGCCTTTTTCTGCTCTTGACATATTGCACTTTTTGTGGAGTCAAGAGTTAGCAGGAGAAAGTCTAGTATTTGTCAGCTTTTCGGCAGGAGTAGCCGGGGCGATCGGGGCGGCTTGGATGTGGCAGCAACTCGGCGGCAAAGTCGGGGCTTTTTTTGCCTTAGACGGTTGGGGAGTACCCCTGGGGGGCAATTTTCCCATCCACCGCATCAGCCACGATCGCTTTACACACTGGAGTTCAGCAATTCTCGGTGGCGGTGGAGAAAGCTTTTATGCAGATCCGCCGATCGAACATTTGGATTTATGGCGAGCTCCCCAAACGGCAAAAGGCTGGCACGTCAGCCAAACCGCCGGGATTGAGACTGTCGCACCCACAACCGCAGCAAAATTTTTAGTCCACCTATTGAAACAATACGGAGTCCAATCAGTTGTTTAATCTAAATTTAGTATCCTCAGCGATCGCACCTATTGCCACCATTGCCCGCCTCGACAATTCTGTCACTTCAGGCACAACAAACAGCATCAAACAGTGGTTGATATTTAGTGCCTCAGCATTTTTAGTATCAATTCCAGTCTTCGTGCAAGCACCGTTAGTTCGCTTGTATCCAACCATCAGTTTGCTGTCAACTATCCCCTGGTTCGTTCTGAGTTTAATTCTCATTTTCCGCCCCAAAACCCAACTTTGGGGAGATTTATTATTAGGATTTGCCGGATGCTGGCTGGCAGGTTCTATCTATTGGGGGTGGTTTAGATGGGAACCAATTTTACATCTACCTATAGAAGCAATTGGCTTGCCTTTTGCTATTTGGTGCTTGGGCAAATCTTGGGGAAAAGTGGGTGGCTATTTTTATTTAGGTTCGCTCTTGGGCACTGCGATTACTGATTTATATTTTTATTTAACTGGGTTGATGCCCTACTGGCGGCAAGTTATGCACGCGGAACCGGAATTAGCTATGCCGATTTTTCAAAGTGCGATCGGTCAAATTGAAACTCCTTGGGGGATAGGTTGCGCTCTAGTTTTAATCGCTGTGTTGCTAACAGTCGGTTTGCTGAGTTTGCGCGATCGAGAACTGCACTGGCGCGCTTTCAGCGGCGCTGTGTTAAGCACGCTTTTGGTAGACGGTTTATTTTGGTTGGCTGCTTCTGCTGCTTAAGATTTATGATTCCTTCCTATGTTGGTAATTTTTTACCGCCGATGTGGGCGGATTGACGCAGATTAACGCAGATTTTTTTGATAGATGTAGTCTTGAGATTCCTGACTTATTTAAGAAGTCGGGAATTTTGGTATTTACTGAACAATTATGAGTTAAAATCTAAAATCTAAAATCTAAGAATCCCAAATCAATATCATGTCTTTCATTTCAATTCGCGGTGTAGAACATTATTACGAGTGGATAACGGCAGATAACAGTGGCAAACCTAGCGGGAAACCAGTGATGGTATTTCTGCACGGCTGGGCGGGTTCAGCGCGCTACTGGGAAAGCACGGCCCGGGCTATTGCTGATGATTTTGATTGTTTGCTTTACGATATGAGAGGTTTTGGCCGATCGCCCTTGCCAAAAGAGCATCCTGAGTCAAGCTACGAACTCGAAACCTACGCCCGCGACTTAGCGGAATTATTAGAAGCTCTGAATTTAAGCCGCGTCTTTCTCAATGCTCACTCCACAGGTGCATCAATTGCTACTTTATTTTTGAACCTTTACCCCGAAAAAGTAGAAAAAGCAATTCTCACTTGCAGCGGGATTTTTGAATACGATGAAAAAGCCTTTACAACTTTTCACAAATTCGGTGGCTATGTGGTAAAATTTAGACCGTCTTGGTTGGCATCCATCCCGTTTGCCGATCGGCTATTTATGGCCCGGTTTTTGCGCCGTTCCCTGCCCACAGAGGTCAGTCTGGCGTTTCTCAAGGATTTTTTAATGGCAGACGAGCAAGCTGCTATAGGTACAATGGTGACGGCCGTCAGCAAAAGAGCCGCCGAGGAAATGCCCCAAGAATTTGCGCGGCTGAGTGTTCCCACACTGCTTGTTGCCGGAGAATTCGATCAAATTATCCCCGCTGCCATGGGAGAGCAAGCAGCCTCCCTCAGCAAAAAAGTAGAATTTGTTATAATTCCCAATACGGCTCACTTTCCGATGCTGGAGGATGCCGCAACATACTTGCAGCGAATTCGAGAATTTTTGCCAGCAGCGGCTTAGCTGAGTTATTGTTCATCTAATGTACGATCGGACAAGCAAGCTTTGAGAACGGCTTTTGCTCCGATCTTAATTTTTAATTCCTAATTTCTTAAAGCGAAAGGTGGTACAATGAACGACCTCGACCAATACTATAAAGTGCTGGGACTGTTGCCGGGAGCTTCCAGAGAAGAAATTAGCCAAGCCTACAAGGATTTAGCGTTCATTTGGCACCCCGATCGCATCCCCAAAGACAATCCCAGACTACTACAGAAAGCTGAAGAAAAGATTAAGGAAATTAATCAAGCTCGCGAACAATTGCGATCGATTCAACCAAGAGGTCAGAATCAGAACGTTCAGCACAAACATACTCAGCACAAACACACCCAGTACCAAAACACCCAGCACAAACACACCCAGCACCAAAATACCCAGCAACAAAACGCTCAGTACAGAAACACTCAGCAACAAAGCGCTCAGTACAGAAACACTCAGCAACAAAATACCCAGCAACAAAATACTCAGTACAGAAACACCCAGCAACCAAATACCCAGCAACCAAATACTCAGCAACAAAATACTCAGTACAGAAACACTCAGCAACAAAATACCCAGCAACAAAATACCCAGCAACCCAATACTCAGTACCAAAACACTCAGTACCAAAATACCCAGCAACCCAATACTCAGTACCAAAACACTCAGCAACCCAATACTCAGTACCAAAACACTCAGCAACCCAATACTCAGTACCAAAACACTCAGTACAGAAATACTCAGTATCCAAACACCCAGCACCAAAACACCCAGCCACCGCCGGCCACCCCAAAAGAACCCCGCTACTCTTCTGAACCCTCTTCAGGAAAATATGCTGGAAATTATGCGGGAAACTATGGGGGAAACCCTGCAGGGCCATATTCAGAGGCGTCCCGCTACCAATCGCAGCCGCCGCCATCTCAGTCTTATCGGCAAGCTGGGCCGCAAGCTCCCGATTTGAGCGGTTCCAACTTCAAAGGAGCTTCCTTAAAAGAAAAGGATTTTTCAGGAAGAAACTTGAGCAATGCAAACCTGAGTGAAGCCGACTTAAGCGATGCTTTTCTACACAACGTCAATCTCACAGGCGCGAATTTGCACCAAGCAAACTTGTTCAGGGCCAATTTGTTAGGAGCTTGTTTGATCAATGCCAACTTGAGAGAAAGCAACTTAATCGGAGCCGATTTGAGCGGTGCTGACTTGAGCGGTGCTGACTTAACAGGAGCGAAAATCGGTTATGGCGATCGAGTTATGGTCAAACTTACCCGGACTACATTAACAGGTACAATCTTACCCGATGGTACTGTTCATAGCTAAATTATTTAGTTTTTAGTCAGTCGTTGTAGACGCGGGTTTTACCCGCAATATTTGCTGCAATTCCTAATACAAAAAAATCCGCCCTTTGCGAATTTGGGATAAAAACTTATATACTGTCCGCTAGAACAACCGCAATAAAATTGGTTCGTAGTGAGGCGGTTCGTCGTCAGAATTGTATGAGGACTTGCATTCCTCGCTGCGTACCCATAATGGTTAAATTACTTGACATGATATTACGCGATCGCGATCGCACCAACCGAGTTTTGTACCCGGTTTAAGAACTGCAACGAGGTCTTTTCGTTCATCAAACCCCGTTTCTGTCTCCAACAGGGCTAATCGAGATTCATATTACAGCAACCGCCAAAATGGTTCCTGTTCTGTTTTTCACTTCTTCCGACTTCCATCGGACTAGCATCCGTTACATCCTCAGAAAGCGAATCCGTTCCCGAACTTCCTTCTTCCTTCTATCGTTGACATCCCGTACATTGCTCGTTGCCGAACTTCTTCCTTCCGTTATTAATTACTTCCGCCACGGCGATTGCGTAACTTTCGTCCAGCAGCCAGCATAGCGCTTCCCGCCATCAAACCTCCCACAGTCATTGGCTCGGGAACCGGCTCAGGTTGGACCGTCCCCACAGAACCGCTTTTAATAAATACAGCAGAATCTAACTTGCCATCGCCCATATCTTTAATGCGGATACTGAGAACATTCGTCTGATTTTTCTTGAGCAAACCCTCAAAACCTAAAACCTTAGTAAAACCGTCCAGCTTAATGATGTTAGCAGCAATACCTGTGAAACTTGGGTTGTCAATATAGTCGGGGTGATCTTTAGAGCGATTATATGGATCGGGAACAAGATTATTAATCGTAACTGTTTTTCCGTCGCTCAATTTTGCCAAATTAATGCCGTTCAGCAGCAGTTCAAAATCGTCATTATATTTAGAACCGCCGAACTCAGGAAACTCCTCAGAAGCAAATACATATTGAAAGAACAACTTTTCAACCGTGCTATTAGCAAAAAAGCTGAGGTTTAGCTGAGTCAGATCCCCCTGTTCACCATTAGGACCAAAGTCCGTGCTTAAATCGCTGTCCTTTGTCGTGAAGTTATCTTTCCGATTCTGACCCGGTATATCGCCGACTCTACCAGTGCTCAGAACAACACCTGATGTCAAACCGAAGGGGTCATTAGTGAAAGTACCAAAAGCAGCCGAATTACCCGTGATTGAAACAGAGAAATTACTCAACCCGGCTGTATTAGCCCCCAATAAATTATTTTTTAAATTTTCAGTGTTATTAGTTGCCCCTACCGAAAATGCCATTGCTGGCGCTGTCAACAAACTCAGAGCAGTAGTTAATGTAGCTGTTAAGGCAGCAATTTTGTGAGTAATTATCATAATTTTTTCCTGGAAGATACAAACCTTATCCTATCCACAACTTAATTTTTACATTATATAACTATTAATGTCTAGTGCCTTTACCATAACTTTACACGTAAGTGAATATACGCTTTTGGTGATTATTTGTTTTGGTAAATGTTGGTAGTTAGTCACCCAATAAACCTCAGCGCAAAAATAGGGATGCAAAAATAAACGTACATAGACGAATAATTTCAGGACTTAGGCACGGGAGACAAAAGAAACCGGGTTCTAATACCGTTTGCGAGATCCCAAATGACTAATGACTAATGACTAATAGCTAATGACTCAGGAAAGATGACCTCGCCCAAAAAACGTATACAAGCGCCCGATTCCTGTCCTAGAGATATCAAAATTTTTGACCATAGTTCAACATTTCAGGTTCATCTGTGGAGTAAATCTCAAATCGTTGAGTCACCGAAGTCTCGCTCCCCTCTAAAATCTAAAATCTCTAATCGACTGACTGTTGACTAAAATCCCCTTGCTTCTCCTTCCCCGCGCCGATCGGCAGCCCCTTCCAACCAACCGTCTGCAGTCAGGACGATCGCATTGGCATTGCCCCAGTCGTCACGTTCGGAAATCAGGTGTCCCCGCCGCCGCAACTCCGAAAGCGTCGCAGTCTCAAAACCTCCCCGTTCCACCATCAGGCGATCCGGTTGCCACTGGTGGTGTACGCGAGGTGCAGACACAGCATCGCCGACTTTCATGTCGTAAACCAATACGTTCAGTACAATTTGCAGCACCGTGGTAATAATCGTGCTGCCTCCGGGAGCTCCCGCAGCAAGGCGAAATTTGCCATTTTCTGTCACGATGACCGGCGTCATGCTGGATAAAGGAGTTTTGTCCGGGGCGATCGAATTTGCCTCCCCGCTCACCAAACCAGACGACAAATTAGGCACTCCCGGCGCCGCTGCAAAATCATCCATCTCGTTGTTGAGCAAAATTCCCGTACCCGCGGCCACGGCTCCAGCCCCAAAACCCCCATTCACCGTAAACGTTAAGCTGACTACGTTGCGCTCTTCGTCGACTACCGTCAGGTGAGTAGTTTCGGGAGACTCCCACAGCAGACGATTCAAAGTTTCAGCGTCAACAGCCTTTACCTCGCTAGAGGGTCTGGCTTTTGACATCTGGATTTGCGATCGTCTCAATTTGGCATAATTGCTGCTAGTCAAAGCTTTGACCGGTACACTCACAAAATCCGGGTCGCCCAGATACTCAGCCCGGTCAGCATAAGCAATCCTCATGCTCTCCGCCAGCAAGTGCAAAGTATCTGGACTCTGCCTCCCCAACATCTTGAGATCCGAATCTCCCAGAATATTTAAGATTTGCAACAAATGAACGCCGCCGGAAGAAGGAGGGGACATCGCGCAAATTTCGTAAGTGCGAAAGTTGCCACAAACCGGATTTCTCCAAATCGGCGTATAGTTTTTCAAATCTTCGAGAGTGATAATGCCGCCGTTTTTAGCCATATCGGCGGCGATCGCCCGCGCAATGTCCCCGGTATAAAAACTCTGCGGATTTTGTGCAATCTGCCGCAAAGTCCGCGCCAAATCCCGCTGCACCAAAAGCTCACCAGGCTGGTATAAAATGCCACCACGAGTAAAAACCTCCCGCGCCGCCCGGTTTTTTTTGAACACATCCTGTCGTCGCCCGGTAGCCGTGGTAAACCGCGAACTTACTGGAAAGCCATTTTCCGCCAGGGCGATCGCCGGCGCCACCACCGCAGCCCAAGGCAACTTACCATACTCGCGGTGCACCGTATAAAGTCCAGCAACAGTACCCGGAATACCAGCCGCCAAATGCCCGTCCCGACTTGCCCTTGGGCGCACCTTACCTTGCTTGTCGAGGTACATATCCCGCGCCGCCCGTTTCGGAGCTCGTTCCCGGAAATCCAGCGCTTGCACAGTCCCCGTTTCGGCCCGCCGCAGGAGCAAAAAACCCCCCCCGCCGATACCCGCCGAAAAAGGCTCCACCACCGAAATCGCCAAAGCCGTAGCAGCCGCCGCATCCACTGCATTGCCTCCCTGTTGTAGCAGGGCCAGCCCCGCAGCGCTCGCCAGAGGGTGAGCTGAAACTGCCATGCCCTGTTTGCTGCGCTGCTGCTGCAAGGTTGGGTGTAGCTGTTGCTGGCAGCCGCCCAACACCAAGACTGTTAGGCAACAAGTATAAATTTGCACTTTGCTCAAGAACTTTGGCAACATTTTTTACGGATGAGGCGAGGATTTTTTATAGTATACTTTTAGAAGCATCTTCCCTAACACCTAGCGGTACTGAGTTCAACCGCAAATAAATTACCTGTTATGCCAGATGGGGAAACGATTTGACCCTGGGAACCTCTCGCGGTACAAGAGGAATAGAGAAAAGAGGGACACATTATGGCAATTTAATAATTAAACAAGTTGAAAAAAGTATCTTTTTTGAAAAGCTAGTGATTTCAAAAAAGCTGATAATCGGCGAGAAACTGCATTGCTGATTTACGATAGGAAATGCTAAAGAGGCAAATTAGAGAAACCAATATTCACAAATATTCTGAATTTTAAAATTATTTTTTTTCCTAGTCTGATTAAGCATCCCCAGTAAATGAAACCTCAAAAATAATTAACTCACACTTTTAGGTGATTGCTATGGTAATGCCACACATAGCAGACTTAGCAGATCAGTTTTTTGGAAGTTGTTCTACTGATGAGTTAATCAATAAAACAGGTTTGTGGTCAGGACTTTGACCTCAGTCCCACGCCAGGGGGGGTAGGAGAAAAAATTTTACGATCGCCGATTAACTGACATCGATCTGAGTCAGAAAGTAGGTTTTTTAGTAGATATCTAATTCTCAAGCCAATAATTTTGGGTGAGGCCCAGTTTTTCTGGGTAAGCGGTATTAAAGCAAAAAGATGCGATCGACTTTAGGAAAATTCCAATCCCCCTACCAAACCCTAAATGCCTAGCAACCGAGGTCTGTGTCAGAAAAATTGCCTCCCAAATAGTCTGCACTCCGTCTTTTAACGGCTTTCCCCCCTTATGGTAGATAACACTGACCTCGGTAAACCTGTTATATTGGCAGTATGTAGGCAAGTTTCCTGGCTACAGGTACTTGCAGGTAAATGAGCTAGAGTGTCTGCTGAGAGACTATACTTCGGCGAACAACTACCAAACCACACCTTAATGCAAGTTATGAACAGCCAAAAAGTTAGTGTAATCATTCCTGCATTCAATGCTGCCGACACTCTGGCCGAGACAGTTGCCTCCGTACTCAATAACACCCACAAGAATCTCGAAATTTTAATTGTTGATGACTTTTCTACTGATGCTACTGACAAAGTTGCTGCTAAGCTAGTCGAGCAAGATTCGAGAATTCAATACTTCAGAAATCCCCAGAATTACGGGGTTTCTAAGTCGAGAAATTTAATGATAGATCGCGCCACAGGCGAATATGTAGCGTTTATCGACAGCGACGATACCTGGGAACCCAATAAGTTAGAAGTTTGTTTGAAGATGCTCGCAGACAATCCCGAAGTCAAAGCTGTGGCTCACGCTTTGCGATATTTAGACAAGCACGGTAAAAAGTTGAGTTATATTCCCACCTATCCTACAACTAAAGCAGAAATGCAGGCGATTAAGGAGACAGGCGAAAGTCCTTGGGTTTTCCCGTCTTCTGTTGTAGTTTATCGCTCCATTATTCTCAAGGAAGGCGGGTTTGCAGAAGATTGGCAGGTAGGAGAAGATACAGAGTTATTTACCAAACTTGCTCAAAAATATGGCTTGCTAGCGGCGACAGAACCGTTGGGAAATTATCGAATTAGAGGGAACTCTCTCACAGATAAGCATTGGCTGAAAAAGCGTATAGCTTCTGATTGTGTCAAGGAAAACCAACTGCGGCGCTTGCGGGGAGAAAAAGAGTTATCACTCCACGAGTACGAACAGTTATGTTTTAAGAATTTGCCGCTTTTGCAAAGGCTTAACAAATTTCGAGAAGTTTTGGCACTGCACTACATGAGAAAGTTGGGACAAAGTTGGTTAAATCGGGAGGTTTTGCCGACTCTTGTTTACGGCGTGGCTACCACAGTGCTCAATCCTCAAGCTACTGTGCACAAGTGGAAATGGATGAAGGCTCACGAAAAGTTGAGTCATCAAACGGCAGAAGGTATGGGTCATTCGCCAGAATTAAACCCCCAGCGATCGTCTGAAATCGGGGGGCTGTCCTAAAGGATGTGACAGTTGTATGCGGGTTTAGTGAAGAAATTAGGTGCTGCCAATCAAGCCGAATCGAAGCCGATCGCCCAGAGACTGGTTAATACGCGATATTGGGGTTGGGAGCCGTATTTGACTGTTAATATCCTGTCTGGTCAATTACCCGCAATACCAGCTACAGTGGCTTGCAGCCGTGCGATGGGACACGATATACAATTCTTTGAAAGCCACCAGCCGATGTCAGCCTTGATTTATTCGGCCGCCAGCTTCAACCCTATACAGCGTGCAAATAGCAGCGTGCGCCGATCGTTCTATTTGCTGCGAAAACAGTTACACTAAATATCATAATATAAGTAAAGAGCAAAGTTGATTGAATGAAAAAATGGGTAGCAAGCGCTTTTTTACTACATAAAATAAAAACAAAAATTTAGAAAAAATTCTGCTTTCTCCCTTCAGAAGAAGCTCGCCTTTTTATTTGGAATTAGATTGAATTTATGGACTGGCAAGAAATTTCGGGCAATTGGGTATTAATTCCTTCAAGACCGATCGCGATCGTACATTTTCTCGGCGGTGCATTTGTGGCGACAGCACCCCAACTCACCTATCGCTGGCTGTTAGAGGCTTTGGGGAACCAAGGATATCTTGTAGTAGCAACGCCGTTTGTCAATACTTTGGATCATATTGCGATCGCCCGCGATGTTCTCAACAAATTTGAAAATGCCCTCGATCGCCTGCGCGGCACTAAATTGCTCAAATCTTCCTATCTCCCCATTTACGGGATGGGACACAGCATGGGATGCAAACTGCACTTGCTGATCGGTTCTGTATTTGACGTAGAAAGGGCAGGCAATATTCTGATTTCTTTCAACAATTATGCGGCATCCGAAGCAATCCCGATCGTCGAGCAAATTTCCCCCGTCTTTAACGTCGAGTTTACCCCTTCCCCACAAGAGACTAATCGCCTCGTCCAAGATAGCTATCAAATCCGGCGCAATCTTTTAGTCAAATTTAACGGCGACAACATCGACCAAACTCTGCTTTTGACCAAACTGCTAAAAGCACGATTTCCGGACATGATTACCGTTCAGACTCTAGCGGGCAACCATCAAACGCCCTTGGGCCAAGATGTTAGCTGGCCTGTGGGTCAAATTTTTACGCCCTTCGATGCGATCGGGCAGTGGGTCAAACAAGAAGTGTATCGAGAATTAAATGAATTAAAACGGACAATTCTGCTGTGGCTGAATCCGATGTCCCGCGTTTAAAACCCGATGAACCCATTAATCAGAAATTTCCTCTACCACTTCCAAAATATCATCTTCATTGTTGGGCCTTGAGACAGGAGTATAATTTTTGACGATCGACAAACAGTTCCGTCCATCAGCCGTTCTCACATAACTAATACTGTCTGCGATGTCTTTAATCAATTTTAGACCCCGCCCGCCCGGAGAGTGAATATCGACTTTTTCCGAAATATCTTTGATTTTTTTCTCTAAATCAAACGGATCGCCCGAGTCCCAAATTTTAATCTCTAAAGATTCAGCGAACACTGCCACCTGAATGTCAACAGGCAAATCCGCTGGTTTGCCCTTATGGGCGTGACGCACCGCATTCGTAAAGCCCTCAGCCAAAGCTAACTGGCACCGTATCCACACACTTGTAGGAATTCGCGAGTCGTACAATTGTGCAAACCACGACAAAACCCAGCTTAATCCGTTCAGACCTGTATTGACTTGAAGATCCGCTTTTTTTAGCATCGGCAACTTTTCGGAACCCTTTAATTCAATCACGCTCACCACAGAAGTTCTTCATCGGCCGGTGGGCAAAATACAACTAGATAAAATACAACGAGACAAAGTATAACGGCGGCAAAATAGAGTGGTACTTTGAGGATACTAGCTTTGGTGGGCTGTCGATCAATGTCTAATCCACTAATCGGTTAGTCACTATACCATAAATAGCACTTCCGTGTCAACCAGCGCCTGTGGCAAATAAAAGTCTATAAAAATTTATATTCTGAGTATAAACTGAGTGAAGTTCGATCGCGCCAAATTTCTATCAAATTTTAACGTAAATTGAACTCAACGACCCGCCGTCAAAAGCAATTACCTCAAAGCGATGTCAATAAACTATACTCAATCTCAGACAAGGGCGCTGACAGGATATATTTTAAATGACCCCCAGACCTTGAAAAACTTGTAGTACCTAAGTGCCCATGTTTCAAATTCTGGTTATTGACGATGATACGGCTGTTCAGGAACTGCTGAGAAGAACCCTGAAAAAACAGGGTTACGAAGTAACAGTAGCAAGTAATGGCGAAGACGGTGTAGCCCAGGCGCAAAAATTGCGTCCGGCCCTGATAATTTGCGATTGGATCATGCCGCGCTTGACGGGCATAGATGTCTGTCGTCGAGTTAAGGCAGATCCGGATCTGTCAACTACACAATTCTTTTTGTTGACTTCTTTGGGTTCGATCGCCGATCGAGTCAAAGGCCTCGACGCCGGTGCCGACGATTTTATCTCGAAGCCGATCGAACTGAACGAATTACAGGCGAGAGTACGCGCCGGATTGCGGCTGCACCAACTCAGCCGAGATTTGAAAATTGCCAAGCAAAGTCTGGAAGCAGAGTTAGCAGAGGCGGCCGAGTACGTGCAGTCGCTGCTGCCAGATCCGATGACGGAACCTTTTAGCATCGAGGCAAAATTCATTCCCTCCCGGCAGTTGGGGGGAGATTGCTTCGACTACAACTGGCTAGATGCCGATTATTTGGCGATTTACTTGCTCGACGTAGCCGGTCACGGTTTGCGAGCGGCGCTGCCTTCGGTAGCCGTGCTGAATTTGCTGCGATCGCGCACGCTCCCCAACATAGACTACTACAAACCCAGCGACGTTTTGCGCGCCCTGAACACCACCTTCCAGATGAGCTACCAAAATGACAAGTATTTCACCATCTGGTACGGCGTTTACAACCGCATTTCTCGCCAGCTAGTTTATGCCAGCGCCGGCCATCCACCAGCCGTGTTGATTTCCCAGTCCCCTGCGAGCACCGCTAAAATCCAGCGATTAAAAACCCCCGGAATGCCGGTCGGGATGTTCCCTGACGCCCCCTATGTCGATAATTGCTGCGATGTCGAGGATTTGAGCACTCTCTACATCTTTAGCGACGGGGTATACGAGATCCACCAACCTGACGGCAATATCTGGGGGCTTGACCCTTTCGTAGATTTGTTAGCAGCTTACAACGGTGCAAGTGCCGACCAGTTAGAGCTGGTTTTGAACTACATTCAAAAGTTGAACGCTAAAGCAGTTTTTGATGATGATTGGTCTTTACTCAAGGTAAACTTTGGCTAGCTGACTTCTTGCAGTGCATCTGTGACCAAATAGCAAAAAGGCAGCAGCCCAAAGATTTAGTTAGTTGAGAGAATTTTGCTATTAAAAGCATCGCGGGTCTGAAATATCTCGAAAACTCGATCCATGCTGGTGAGTTCAAATAAGATGCGGATTTGCTCGTTGATAGAACAGACAACTAATTGACTCCCAGCGGCCCGGACTGTTTTGAGCGCCAAGACTAAAGCGCCTAAACCAGAACTATCCATAAATGTCACATCAGTGAAGTCTATCAATACCACATCGGCTCCCGCTTCCACTAGGTCGCTAATCTCTTGGCGGAATTGACTTGCCTTGGTGCCGTCTAAAATGCCAGAGGGCTGAATAATTTTAACTACAGGACTCATATTTTGCGGTGGGAATGTCAGAATTTCTAGCCAGACTAGGCTAGTATAGCTGCGAGATGGACTCCGATCCAACTAAGAGAGGGGGAAAGTGCCAAAGCCTGAAAGCGGGAGAATAGTTTGGAGTGCAAAAGATGGTGTTCGTCGCGGATCGTAACGCCGATCGCAGTCGCAGCGCTTCGCCGGGAGTGAATTTTGAGAGAGGGACAATCTTTGTTCTGCCGAATGCCTTCAGGTATTAATCAAACTGGGCTAACTTTGGCGCGGTAGAGGAGTTTGTCGCCTTGTTTGTAGCCTGTGTAGCGGACTTTGACGGGTTCTCCGGGTTCGGCTGTTCCTTCCATTAGCTGGTGCTGTTGGGGGTTGTAGGGAATCTCGGCTCCGACTGGGGCGATCGACTCCACTCCCCAATGCTCCAATAACTGCTCGACGGGCCGCAGCAAGGGCAGTAGTTTCTGAGCCCGCAAGTTGTGATTTTCCTGAGCTTTGCTCGCTGCAGTCGGCCACTGCAACATCCAAGATTCTAAAATTTGCACGCTAGATAGCTGGAATTCCTGCATCAAAGATTCTCGCTGCTGTTCGATCGAAGCTTGCAAGCGCTGATATTCTTGTTCTAGGGCTGTCGGTGGTGCCTTTTCTAACTCTACATAGTTTGGCGCCAAGGTTGCGAGCAGTTCCGTTAAGGAAATTTGCAAAGCTTGACTGATTTTGAGCAGGATGTCGGCTCGGGTTTGCAAAGCTAAGCCGCGACGCAGGCGACTTAGCTGGATCTCGGAAACTCCTGCTTTTTGGCTGAGTTCTCGATCGCTCGAAAGCCCCGCCTGTTCCATCAGGCGTTGCAGTTGAGGAGCATAATCTGGAATATTGGCAGTCACGAAAAACTCATCCAAATTAATAAATGGACATATTCTCGATCGTAAACTGTCACGAGCCTTAAGGAAATACATCTGTGGGGCGGGCTCGGGCGCCCACCCCACAACTTTTTTTGTTGCTATTTGACGGCAACTTTTTCGGTGGCTGTTGCAGTTGTCGCAGAACCTTGCAAATGCGCTTCTAGGAACCACAAACGCTTGTCAATTGCCCGCGAAATTTCGGTGTACAGATCCGCTGTATCGGCATCGCCGAGTTCGCCTGTTTTGTCGATGGCGACTCGCAGGTGTTTGGCATAGGGTGCGTAGCGATCGGCCAAAGCCGTCACGTATTCTTTGCCGTCTAAAATGTCGAAAGGAAATTCTGGCAAAATCGAATCAGCAGCCGCAGTGCGGGCTGTTCCTACAGCCAAACCGCCCAAAGCTGTGACCCGTTCGGCAACCAAATCAATGTATTCTTCGAGTTCTGTTGCCATTTCGTCAAACAGCAAGTGCAACTGGTAGAAGTCCATGCCTTTGACGTTCCAGTGAGCTTGCTTGACTTGAGTTTTTAAGTCCAGAGTCGTTGCCAGCGTGGCGTTGAGCAGCCCTACTACTTGAGAGCGGGTGGCGGCTGACATATCGATCCGGGTGGGGTAAAGATGTTGTTTGTGGTTGTTGGCAGTCATAAGTTTTTACCTTGTTATTAGTTGTGATTGTCGATCGAATATCTTAGAAAGGTTTGGGCGATCGAATGTTTGCCTGTCGTGAATTTCTATTGAGAGGCTCAGGCTAAGTGCATCTGCAACACGGCACGGGTAGCTCGGCGTACTTTACAGCGGATAGTTTCTAAACCGAGACGCTGGCAAGCTTCGTACCGGTGGCAGCCGGAAAATCCGTAATACTGACCATCTACTTCTAGCACGTCGATGGGTTCGTTTAAACCTACCTCGCGGATTGATTCCATGAGGGCGGCGACTTTGGTTTGGTCGTTGACTCGCGGCAGGGGGCGGCGAATCTGGTTGAGAGGAATTTCTTCTATCCTCATGGCGGCTCTCTTTTTTGCTTCTTCTTAAATCATACTCGTAATGACTTCGTTTTAGCAACAAATATGTCAGGAAATTTTGAGATGGGCAGAACGGGGGCGCGCGATCGTCTGTTTGGTGTAGTGTCGGGGGATCGAGGGCTAGAGGCTGTGGGTGAAGAAATCAGCATTAAAATTTCTGTCCCATCAACTTGGTAGCTCAATTGATTGTCCGTGTATTGACGTTTAAATGACCTAATTAGAATGCCCTCAAGTTATAATTTTGTTACGCAAAGCCTAGGCTAGTCGTTGATTTACTGCATCGCCAATAAATTTGCTGCGATATAATGCCATGATAAAAACATCCCAACCAGATATTGTTGTGACAAGCCAAGATGGGGAATATTTGATGATCGTTGAGGTAAAGCTGAAAGACATCAGTATCAACGCTCAACTTATTGCACAGCTTAAACACACTATGGCATCTATTGGTTGTTCAGTTGGACTTGTCGTAACTGGTGAGCGTGTGATTCTCCTCCGCGACTCCTTAGAGAAGTATAATGGTGAGTCAATTGATGTAGTTGGTGAAGCGAAACTTCCAGATTCTTTGCTACCACCTGCAGATGAACAATGGAAAGCAAACCCTGGTATGGAGTTTGAATCGCGAGTTCAGCGATGGCTTGAGAAACTGAAGCTGACTGCTAGTATGGACAACTTCCCAAATGATTTAAGAAACCTACTTGGCGAACCAATAATTAGCCTTCTCCGAATTGGCGAAGTCAGGGCTGCTGGCCCTAGATGGAGTAAGAGTGCAAAGTGAAACCCAAGGCAGTTTTAGTGGAAACAAATTGGGTAGTGGATGTTATTGCTCCAGCACATTTGCAAAGTCCACAGGCTATTCAGTTGCTCCAACGTGCTCAGGCTGGTGAGTTTAAGTTATGTGTGCCTGCAATATGCCTTACAGAAGCACGTGAAACCGTACCTCGAAGGTTTTCCCCACGCTCTCGCTCTGATGATTTACGCAAATTTGTGAGATGGGCAACAGATGAAGGTCGAGTCAGCGCTGAGGATGCCGATGCAGCACGTCGGGTATTTGCTCAATTTGATGGATTAATCGCAAATGAACTGACGAAAGTTTCAGAACGATTGGATGAATTAGCGAAGCATCCTAGTCTCAACGTCTTTCCGCTTTCACAGCCTATGCTGGAGCGCCAAGTATCTATTGGTGCAATGGATGATCTATTCCTTAAGCCGTATGATTTAGCTGTTTTGGCGGCTGTGATAGTTAAATCTGAAGAATTACAGCAAGAGGGGCATCCCTGGGTTGGTTTCTGTGAGCTAGACTCCGATCTTCAACCGTGGGACAAATCCGGTTCCCGGAAACGTGTTCTTAGCGATTTATACGATGATGTCCGAATATTCGTATACCCTAACTTCCTACTAGAAGATGTAAGTGAGCTTCCCGATAGTTGGACTACTTCAATTTAGCAATTACCACCTAAATATTATGAGGATCAAAGTTTCCGCATCATACTCTAAATCATACCGCAGCTACTGAATCCTATCAACTCAATCCAGCAATAATATTGACGCTCATAGCCAGAATAGCGGTGTTAAAAAAGAACGACAGCACGCTGTGAAAAAGCACGAGATACCTCGTGGAACGAGAAGTTATCTGCACGTCTGCGACTTGGCAAGTCATGCCAATACCAAAGGAGAAATATAAAAAATCTTTGTAATCTGGTTCCTCGTCGCCCGGAAAATCCAAACCTCCCGCCTGCAAGTAGCTGCCGTGCTGCTTGCTGCGGTTTTTGTAGTAGCTGCGGGCATAGTGCATGGTGAAGATAGTGTGTACCTGCATCCAAGACCCAACAATTGTTAGGACAGAAAGCCCTAAGTGCAGAAATAGCAAATTTGGGGACAAGCCTTTGGTATCGCGCAGCAGGAAGAAGATGGCTAAAAAGCTGGCAAAAGCGGCTGCTGTAATCGTACTTAAGATTGTTAAGCGGCCAGCATCCAACTGCTGAGCGTGGTGGCGCATCATTTCGGGAGTGCCTTGCAGCATCAGCATCCAAGTCAAAATCAGAAAACTGACCGCGCCCGCGTTCCAAATGCACAGCGTCCGAGTCAGGGGGAGATAGTCAGGCGGTAGCAACACAGCAACTGCCATCGCAAAGAGAAAAGACACAAACACGCGGTGCCGGACGCTCCAGACCCAGTGCATTTTAGATGGGGAAACATTTTTCACAGTAATCTAGTGTAATTTACGCACAGTAAGGGTTAGAAAATCTCAACTACTGCCATCTTCGCAGGAACTCCCAAAAAATAGGTATGAATTAATAACACGCAGCACAGGCAAGATTTTTCATGCCTTTCGATAGATCGATCGACCTCAACCTTCTAGGTACAGTGGGAGAAAAGATAAATTGTGGCTTGAAATTATGGCATCCTCCCAACCCCTCAAAGGCATTGAATTGATCGACTGCGCCAAAGCTAACGCCCAACAAGGAATCGCTACAGCCGCGAAGCTTTGCGGCTACGGAGACGACCTCAACACCTTCGAGCGGGAACTGAAACAGGCTTGCCAAGACATCGGCGTCGAAGTCAAGGAGTTAAGCGACTTGATTACGAATCAGCAGATGATGAAACAAGGAATGGGTATTGAAGTCGCTCCAGATACTCCCTCAGAACTCTAGGCTCAATCTCCACCCCACCAGTTTTAGAGCTAACATTGCCGTGACACCAGTATTTTGAGTCTGCTAGCTGAGGCAGGCTAGAATGTTTTGCATGGGAGCTTCCGACTTTTGGCAGGAGTCGTGTTTTCTCCCGCGAAGAGGGTGCTTTCTGGAGGGTGCTGAGATTGTTAGGAGGACTGTCGTGTCAGATCAGCAAGACCGAATAATGCGTTTGTTTATAGAGGAGGCTAAGGAGCACCTCGATACTCTAGAAAATGGTTTAGTGGATTTAAAGTCCACGATGAAAGACCCCGAAAGCGTCCAAGAGATGTTTCGAGCCGCCCATTCCGTAAAAGGAGGGGCGGCTATGCTTGGCTTAGATAGTATTAAAACAACCGCTCACCGCTTGGAAGATTGTTTTAAGGTGCTCAAGGACGGGCCCGTCAAGCAGGTTGACCAAACGGCAGAATCCCTATTTTTAAAGGGAGTTGATACGCTTAAGGACTTGCTGGGGCGACTGGAGGGGCCTTTCGGCTTGAGGAATGAAGAGGGAGAAAAACTCGTGCAGCAGGTGATGCCTGTTTTTGCTCAACTCGAAACTCACCTCAATAAATTGGCGTCGGGTAAAGTCCAGGCTGCTGCTGGGTCTGGTACACCAGCCGCTCCAACAGCGGGCGCTGTGCCGGCGAATTTTGCTGTTGAAGTGATGAGTTTACTCAAAGAAATGTTGCAGGTGTTCAAGCAGAAAGAATCGGCTGCTAGTCGCTCTGAGTTGACGGCTGTGTGCGTTCGCCTCTATAAGTTGGGAGGTAAAATAGAGACTTGGCAAAATTTAGTAAAAACCGCTAGAGCAGCGATCGTTAATCCCAAAAACTCTTATAAAGTCTTAGCTCCGCTGATTATCAAAGAACTCAAGGAAGCTGGCGATTTAGTACAAGTGGGGAAAGTCAAGACGATCGTTCCGAGTAAAAATTTGCTACTTTTGGCAGCAAGCCCAAAACCAGCAGAGGCAAGCGCCCCAGCAGCCCCAGCCGCAGCGTCGAAGCAAGTAGCACTTCCAGCCGAACCGAAGGCGGTAGTCAAGCTTTTGCTCAAAACTTTCAACAAAAAGCAACTCTCGGAAATTGCCAAGTTACTGGTTAACGCCATCAAATCCTCGAACTAGGAGGTGTTGCAGTAGAAGATAGAGTCAAAGCAATATTTGTGAGGCGGATAATTTTATGGTGGGTGCTGACAACCGCTCGTTGAGCAGCAACTCGAAAAAATTCACTCAGTCGAGATTTTTGCCCTCTACCTTCTACTGTTGGGCAAGCCTGCGTTAGAATTAGTGGATATGTAGGCGTGCAATATTGTACCAGAATTAAAAATCGAGCAGGCTTTATAAGGCGGTAGCTGTGAAACCAATTCGTTCATTAGAAGATGCTTTAAACCGCTGTCAGGCGATGGGAATGCGCTTGAGCCGCCAGCGTCGATTTATTCTAGAACTTTTGTGGGAGGCAAAAGAACACCTCTCCGCTCGCGAAATTTACGATCGCCTCAACCAAAAAGCGCATTCGATCGGTCATACTTCGGTTTATCAAAATCTAGAAGCTTTGTCGAGAGAAGGGATTATTGAGTGCATAGAACGCTCGGAGGGACGCTTGTACGGCAATGTCAGCGACTCTCACTCTCACGTCAATTGTCTTGATACGGCTCAGATTCTAGACGTTCATGTGGAATTGCCGCTCGACTTGATCGAGCAAATCCAACAGCAAACTGGTGTCAGAATTGTAGACTACCGGATAGATTTCTACGGATACCGATCGGCAGAGTCAGCCACCCAGGCATCCAGTGTCAGCGATACGCCAAAGGCTTCGTAACGGATAAAGTCGCGCCTGTTGGAAGCAAAACCGATCTTTGGGCTGGGCCGGTCGTATAAAATGATTTAAGTATTTTGCTGGGTGCGATCGTTTTTTTTGCCGTCGCCAGCCGGAATTCGGCACAATAGAAAAAAAGGAAAATAAAAAAATGAAACTCGATCGGCAAGTTTGGCGATCGGGATTAAAATTTACGATTAAACCAAAAAAATTTAGTTCTACCCGCTACAGCTCAAAGTGTAGAGCAAATCCGGCTTTACTGCCCCTTTATTTTTTAATCCGCTTGGAGTGGAGGATAGTTTGTGTGGGATTGGTTTCAACCGCTGAGTCTGATAAAGGGATTTCTGATCCGGATTTAATATTAGAGCTTAGGTTAATCCCTCCCCTACTCGATCTGCAGAGTGAAATCTCAAATCTCAAATCTCAAATCTCAAATTGATGGACTGACGGGGCTTTACACTGTTTTTTCTGCTAAACGGCCCCGGTATCTGTCAATAACTGTGTGATAACTGGTATGATTTACGTGCTTCGAGAGCCTAAAATACTCGGAAGCAACCAGTGGGGCTGGACACGAACCTCACTATAAAACGCCGTAGAGGGAAAGATGACCAGTACCTTGAAGGAAGTTCTCGATCTCCTTAACAGGAGTCAGAAGCCGACATCATAATCTATAGATTTGATGTGGGAGTGTCGCATTCTAGTGCGCATTACAGGACAGGCTGAAGTAATGGCGAGACGACAATCTGACCAATTCCACACACCACCGCAATACAACCCATCCCCTAAACCGACGGCACAGTTCAGTGCAGAGGTGACAGGTGATGCGAGTTCCTCAGTAACGGCGCTGCCGACCGAGGGAAAAAGAACTTTTTGGCAGTGGCAGCTTATCTGGCTGAGTCTCCTGGTGGGATTTGGAGTAACCGGTGCCGCTGCATTTCTGTGGTTGCTGACGATGCCGCCACCGCCGAATTGCCAGCAACTGTCGCCGCTGGCGGCGGACGGAGAGCGACTTTACTGCGCTCAGCAAGCTGCTAAGTCGGGCAAGCTAGAACAGCTAGAATCGGCAATGGCACTGGTACAGGCTTGGCCGAAAGAACATCCGCTATACTCGCAGGGTCAACATTTGATAGGGGAATGGTCGAAAGCCATTCTAGGATTTGCCAGGGCAAAAATAGAGAGGGGCGATTTGAAGGGTGCTCTGGAGATTGTGGCGAAAATTCCGAAAACCAGTCCGTCTTACCCAGAGGTACAGGAGGCGGTTACTGCTTGGGAAAAAAATTGGCAGGAGGGCCAAAAACTCTACGATACAGCCCTAGCAGCTTTGAAAAGTGAGGATTTAAGGAAAGCCTGGGATTATGCTCAAGCTCTATTTAAGCTGGAAAATATTTTCTGGAGTCAGAAGCGTTACAACGAGCTGATCCAGCAGATTTCTTCGGAAAGAAACGGCTGGCAGCGCTTGCAAGAGGCTAGAGATTTGGCGAAGGACGGAACTCCGCAAAAGTTCGCTGAGGCGATCGTCCTGGCTCGTAAAATAGACTCGCAGCTTTTTGCCCGCGCTAAAGCTGAGAAGGAAATTGAGGGCTGGAGTCGGACTTTGCTGGCAATGGCTACTAAGCGGTTAGGGGCGAAAGACCTGCCGGGGGCGATCGAGGCTGCTTCAGTGGTGCCGCAGGATTCGCCGCTGTTTGCGGAAGCTCAAGATTTGATGCAGTTGGGTAGGGCTCAGGCAGTGACATGGAACCAGTCGATATCAACTCCGCTGCCGCAACACATTTTTAGCTTGCTGGAAGGGCAGGGGGCTGCTAGCCAAATTGCTCCGGGTCGCCCTCTTTACAAGCAAGCTCAAGTTCAAATTGAAAATTTGCAGGTGCAGTTTCAAGATTTGCTGCGTCTGCAAGTGGCGAGCACGATCGCTAGTGTAGGTCAGATAGGAACGTTTGGACTCGCGATCGAGCAAGCGCAAACGATCGGAATTAAGCAGCCACGGCGGGTTCACGCTCAAACTTTGGTGGCTGCTTGGCGTCGGGAAATTCAGCGGATCGAAGACCAATCTTTTCTGACTCTGGCGAAGCAGTTGGCAGAACCGCAAACGGTTGAAGGACTCAAGGGTGGCATGGCTCAGCTACTCCTGATCGCTCAAAACCGCCCCCGCAGGATAGAGGCGCAAACTCTCTTGGCTCAGTGGACGAAACGCATAGAAGTTATTCAAGATCAGCCTTTTTTGGATGAAGCGATCGCCCTGGCGAAGCAAGGAAAACTTAGTGCTGCTATTGAAAAAGCTTCGGCAATTAAGAGCGGTAGGACTTTGTACGCGAAAGCTCAGGATAATGTCTATCAGTGGGTGAGCGAACTGCAAGTTGCTCAAGACAGACCGATTCTGGATCGAGCTGCGGAATTGGCATCTCAAGGCAGTCTAGGAGCGGCGATCGAGACGGCTTCCCAAATCGGTTACGGTAGGGCCCTGTATTCAGAGGCGGCAGGTGCGATCGGGCGCTGGAGTGCTGAACTCAGAGCCAACAGTGCACCGCCGCCGGAACCCGCTCGCGATTACGCGCCGGCTCCGCAACAGGAGTACGCGCCGGCTCCGCAACAGGAGGAGTACGCGCCTCCTCCCCGACAAGAGGAATACGCGCCTCCTCCCGAGCAGGCTCCGGCTCCCGAGCCTTACTATCCCCCCGCGAGCCAAGAGGCCCCGGCTCCCGAACCGGAACCTTACAATCCCCCCGCAAGGGAACCGGAACCTTACTATCCGCCCGCAAGGGAACCGGAACCGGAACCTTACAATCCCCCCGCAAGGGAACCGGAACCTTACTATCCGCCCGCGAGAGAAGAGGCTCCGGCTCCGGCTCCGGAACCTGCTCCTCCGGCTCCGGCTCCGGAACCCGCGCCGCCCTCGATTCCTGAATCGGCTGGGCCTCCTGATGCTAATTTGATCCCCGAATAATGGGGTTTTCGCGCGATCGAGCTCTAAAATCTCCAATCTAAAATCAAGTGAGTAATTTCCAAGTGCTGACGATCGATGGCGACCCCATTTTCCGGCTGGGGCTGCGAGTCGCTTGCGAGCAGTATCCAGACTTGCAAGTTGTCGCAGAGGTTTCAACGGAAACCGAGGCTTTGCGGGTTCTAGAAGCTCGCTCGATAGCCTCTGGAGCAGCCAAGAAGCCCGCAGATTTGGTAATTTTGGCTGTTGAGATCCTAAATTCGCGATCGGGTCAAATAGAGGCGCTGGCATTTTGTCGCGAACTCAAAAGTTTGTATCCCAATCTGCCCCTGTTGCTGCTAGGCTGGCCGCTGACAGCGGAGCTGTTGGCGGAGTTAGAGACGACGGGCGCGAATGGCTATTGTCCTAAAGGTAGAGATATTTCTCTGACAATCGAAGCTATTCGCGCTGTGGCATCTGGTCGCACTTATTGGGCGATGGATGCGGCCGCTAACTCGGAAATAGAACTAAATGCAGCGGTGGTTCAAACATTAGAAAAGTCCGCAGCAATTGCAGATAAAAATGCGGATAATTTGACAATTAATACGCCAGTACACAAAAAAATGCTGGCTTATTTTTGTCATTCTGGACTACGAGAAATAGATGCAACTTTGGCGGTTGTCCAAGCTGATTTGCAAGAGATTAAAGCGGCAGATCCGACAGATTTACCCTCTATTTTAGATGGGCTTGTACTCAGCGGGCGCCGCCGAGAATTGCTGGCAGCTCGCTGGATTGTCAGTCAGTTATTATTTGAAGGAAAAGAAGAGAAGGTATTCGGCAGAAAGCAAAGGGGAGAAGGCGGAGGAGAGAAAGCAGAAATTAGAGGCGAGAATTTGTTAAATAATTCTCAATCGCAATTAGCAAATTCCCAATTTTCGGGTGAATCTTTGGTGGTTGGAACTAATTGGCAAGGTAGCTTGTTTGACTCGGCGGCAGCTAAACTGCAGTTTGATTTGGTGAATTTGACTGGCTTGCCTTTGGAAATCGATATTTTGCGATCGCCCAAAAAGCGTGAATTGATGAGTTCCATCCTGCGGAAGTTAAAGGATTTGCTGGAAGAATTGCGCTTTTCGCAAGTGCAGCAAACTCAATTGTTGTCAAAAATGCCTGCTATCTTACGGAATTTGTGGGAGGCTACAATCATAGATTTTTTTGGCAGATACTATACACTACAAACGAAAGAAAATTTGGTTTTTGATGGCAGTCAAGCAAGCTTCAAACTCGAAGAAAGCCAAGAGGGAAGTGCTGCTTATTTCTTGGCAGGCAGCGGCATAGAAGTTGTGCCGGTGCTGCTGGCAGATGCTGATGTAGTTGCAGCAGAAATCCTTGACAAAATACCGATGACAGTTGATTTTTTTGCACATTTGCTATTTGAAATCCCGCTAACAGTTGACAATATTTCTTGTGTTGCTGGCAGCCCAGAAGCAATGCAGCGAGCTGAAGCTTTGTTGGAAAATTTGGCAATTCAAGTTGCTAGCGGAGTGGTACAGCCTCTACTAAATAATTTGGCAAATATTGAAGAAATCAAGCAATTTTTTTACGATGGTAAGTTGATTTCGACGCGAGAAATTGAGAGATTTCGGAATGATTTGTCGTGGAGATATAGCTGGGATAGATATTTTGTGGAACCGAAAGCTATTTTTGAAAGCAGGTTTTGGCTGTTTGTTTTGGGCGATTCTGGAATTAAGAGAATTTCTATTTATGCTCCGAGAAATCTAGAGTTAGCACAGCTTTCTGGGTGGCAGTTAGCCTTGACTTTGCTGCTGGAAACCAGGGATGCGATCGCACCTAGGGTTCGCGCGGTTATTTCGCTGTTGGGGACTGCTGTTGTTTACGTTTTGACTCAGGTTATAGGGCGGGGAATTGGTTTGATCGGGCGGGGAATTATCCAGGGGATTGGTAATTCTTTGCAAGATAGCAAGTTTGGGAAAAATGGGTAATTAGTTATTGAATTGGATCGGGCATCAAAAGCGATCGCACTTCTTTATTGCCAGTCTACCTCGAACACACCAAACACCCGTTGCTTATAACGTTGCTCTGAATCCAAATTGACTAACTGCCAGTCGATGACTTCTCCATCATTGTTTAAAGACACCTTGGCACCACGTGGATATTTTTCTCCGTTAATCATAAGGGAAGAAGACAGCACAATTAAGCTCGGTCTACCATTGGCATATCGCCACACATCAAACTGCGAACTACAAGGAAATTCCTCAATCAATCGATCTGCATCTAGTGATTCAGAATACTCCAGTAATTCTCCTGTTTCATCAAAAGTCAGACGACTACCCGATCTGTGCAAAACTTTTTTGATTTGGTAATCTGAATCAAGAGACACATTCCACAACTGACCATTTTCATGGAGGTAGAGTATCACATCACTAGCACATGGAATGTCATCTAATATAGTTGTCGAGGAGAGCCAGCAGAGTTTAAGTTGTCCAGAAGAGTAGAAAACAACGCTGCGATTGCCAGCACAGGGAATGCCCTGAACGATCGCATCCTGGGCAAGTATGGCATCATGAACGCAGCCGTCTGAAAAAAGCTCGGCATCTTCCTCTAGAAATTCTATATTATTAATTATCATTCTTTGATTATTACGGCTATAGTCATCTTCAATTACCCATAATAACAAATATCTCCAACTATTAAGCGGTGCTGAGGAAATTAACAGTCATTAAAAATTGACAAGGAAATTGTGTTAAGATATAAAGGTACGAGGGTATGATTCCAGAATTTGATGAGCATGACAACTTGCCACCAGAAGTGTATTGGGCAGAATGGGAAGAGTTCAAAGACAGATTTGGAACAACACCGCTTCGCAGTCGCATGATAAATGGATTGCAAATGGCAATGGAGCAACTAAAAGCAGCAGGATGCAGGACCATTTACATCAATGGTAGCTTTGTTACTAGCAATTCTCCAAATTCTTGCAACAATGATGAGTGTTTGGTTTGTTTACGCTCACTATTGTGCACCGGTGCGTCGCTGTAAGATAGTCGATCTTTTTTAGGATTTAAGGGTGGCGACGCACCCTACAGCTACTCAATATTCTTTTTAGCAAAGGTGAGTGAGGCCTGCGATGATGTTTGCGATGATAGGAAGAGTGCTTTAACTCATCCTATGATAAATGGAAGAGCTGACTACCATTCATACTTATCAGTAAGCTTCTGAAGGGTCTATAAATTTTACGCCTGTAGCACCCGCTTCAGTTATTTTATCTGCAATAAATCTGTCGATGATAAGAAATCCAACTTCTCCTACTATGAACACTTTGTATTTTGATGTATCTACAGGTAGTAAAGAAAATTTTCTTATGGAATCTATATATCTAGCTCCACTGGACTGTATTTGATGAGACTTATATTCTGAATTTTCAAAATCAAAGCAGTCTAACTCATCAAGAATGTGCATAAGGAAATAACTTTTTTCTAAATATTCTTCGCCTTCATAAATAACTGTAACTGGGAAAAACCTGGGGGGGTGACAAAAAGGTCTACGAGATAGACTGTATAAGGGTTGCGGCCCGCATACCTTGTTGATAAAAGCG
>NZ_JAUBQM010000085.1:0-28384 GCF_036701245.1 Microcoleus sp. Pol14D4 | reverse complement strand
GTTGTTAGTTGTTAGTTGTTAGTTGTTAGTTGTTAGTTGTTAGTTGTTAGTTGTTAGTTGTTAGTTGTTAGTTGTTATAAAATGACTAAGAACACGGTGGATTGTGGAAAATAAATGCAATCCTTATTTTGGGCATTTTAAATAAATATTTAAGTGGAAGAATGAATCAGAATATTTGTTAACAAATATTGGCTTGAGCAAGGTTTTACAGAAAACAGAGGCGAGGAGAGGAAGTTCGATCGCACTCCCAGGCCCGCCGAGTCAACTGCTGCTATCTGCTGCCACAACCTTCAAGAACTTCTAAAATAGTTCAAGAAGATATCAAAAGACAAAGTAAGGTTTTTCATGGCCGATCAATTAATTCGCGCTACAGCCGCAGAGGGCGGAATTCGCGCTGTAGGCGTCATTTCCACCCGCCTCACCGAAGAAGCAAGACAGCGGCACAAGCTCTCCTACGTGGCTACAGCGGCCCTGGGCCGCACAATGTCGGCGGGGCTGTTACTCGCCTCTAGCATGAAGCGGCCCGAATCGAGAGTCAACATTCGCATCAAAGGAGATGGGCCGCTGGGCGGGCTTCTGGTCGATGCGGGACTTGATGGAACAGTTCGAGGTTATGTGGACAATCCCGAAGTCGAATTGCCGCCCAATGCTAAAGGCAAACTCGACGTTGGCGGGGCAATAGGTGACGGTTATTTGTACGTGGTGCGGGACGTTGGATACGGATTCCCTTATTCAAGTACGGTAGAATTGGTTTCCGGCGAAATTGGCGACGATCTGACTCACTATTTGGCAACCTCGGAGCAAACGCCTTCGGCTCTGGTTCTGGGGGTGTTTGTGGGGGCGGGCGGGGTACAAGCGTCTGGGGGCGTGCTGTTGCAGGTTCTGCCGAAGGCGGCAACGGACGAAAAACTGGTGCAAACTTTAGAATCGAGAGTTGCTGAATTGTCGGGCTTTACGCCACTGCTGCGATCGGGGAAAACGCTGCACGAGATTCTCGAACAGTTACTGGGAGATATGGGCCTGGAAATTTTCCCGGAAACTCAGATGGTGCGCTTTGACTGTGGCTGTTCGTTCGATCGAGTTTTGGGAGCTTTGAAAATGTTGGGCGAAGCGGAATTGCAAGACATGATTGAAAAAGATGGGGGGGCTGAGGCTACGTGCCATTTCTGCAACGAGGTTTACAAAGCTAATAGCGACCAACTTGCGGAACTGATCGGCGATTTGCGATCGAACTCCGGTTCTTGAGACGATAATGTGTAATTGGCTCTATTGAGTGCGAGTTAGGGATGATGGCCTTGACCAATTGCCAATTACGCATTATCAATTACCTAATCACAAAATTTTGATTTTGGCGGTTTGGCGATCGGCTCTTGCAGTCTAGGGCCGACGGGAGTATGTAAAAGTGATGAATACATTTTATAGAGCAGTTGATAGCAGCGCTCGCAGTTTTTAAATAACTAACGCTAGCTGGTTGCTGTTTGTGGTGAGGATATGAGTCAAGATCGGAAAATACCAGGCCGTTGGTCTGCATCAGAATCCTTGGAGTCAAAAAAGGATACTTCGTCGCTGGTGCGCTTACCAGCAAGGAAAAACCGGGCTGAACGACTTAAAGAACTCCGAGAGTTGGTTACTTCGGGAAAACTGCCGGGAGGGCATCTGGAAATACCGCCGAATTTGTCTGGGGAAAACTCGCAGCCGCCCGGAGAACACAATCCGTTTTGGCGGAACTGGTCGAATAAGTGGCAGTTTTGGCTGGCGCTTAGTTTGATGCTATCAGTGGGTATGGGGTTTGTGGCAATTGCGTCTTTACTCAACCTGACCTCGCAGTCCAATTGCTCAAAGATTTTTTGGCCGACGGCTTCTGCTAACGATCGCTTTTTTTGTGCTCAAGAAGCAGCAAGCAAGCGGACGGCGGATGATTTGCTCAGGGCGATCGAATTAGTTAATGCTTTGCCAAAAGACCATCCGCTGCGGCCGAGAATTAACACTCAAATCGATCGGTGGTCGGAGGATATTCTCAGGCTGGGAAATGCTACTTTCCAAGAAGGAAAGCTGGAGGAGGCGATTGCGCTCGCTCGCAAGGTTCCTAAAGACGTTCCCACTTACCCGACGGTGGAAAAGCAGATTGAAAAGTGGCAGTCGATATGGAGCGATGCAGAGAAAATTTACGGCACAGCCCAAGACCACTTGCGTAAGGAAGAGTGGGCGCCGGCTTTCCGCCAAGCTACTTTGCTTTTGGATTTGGGAAATACTTTCTGGGAATCAGCTAAGTACGAGGAATTGACTCAGCTAATTCAGACGACTCGGGCTGAGGGCAATAAGTTGGTAAAAGCCCGGAATACAGCCTCGGAGGGAGGTCTCGACAATCTGGTGACGGCGATTAAGCTGGCTGAGGGAATTGGTCAAAACAGTTATTTGTATCAAGCTGCCAATAAGGCGATCGCGGAATTTAGCAAGAAAATTTTGGATATCGCCCAAAAACGATTGCAGGCAGGGGATTGGCAGGAGGCGATCGCGATCGCTAACAAGATTCCCGACACTGCAAATTTAAGGGAACAAGTTGAGGATTTTAACCAGTTGGCGAATGCTACTTCCCAGGCTTTGACTGGCTCTGTTGAGGGTTTCTCCAAGGCGATCGAGATTGCTCAAAAGTTGAAGTCCGGTCGCCCTTTATACAAACAAGCTCAAGATTTAGTCGGCCGCTGGCAGCAAGAAATGGCTGATGTGAAAGTTTTGGATTTGGCAAGCAGGCTGGCGGCGCCGGGTGGGGTAAATGATTTGAGGGCTGCGATCGCGCAATTGCAAACAGTCCCCCAATCAAATCCCCGCGCTTCGGAAGCTCGCAGTCAAATTACCAGCTTGAGCCGTCAAATCGAGCTGCTGGAAGACAGTCCGTATTTGCAAAGAGCTAACGATTTGGCAAGTACGGGCGATCCGAATGCTCTGGAAGCGGCCGTTGCTCAAGCTTCTCGGATAGCTAGAGGTAGGGCGCTTTATGTGGAAGCTCAAACCAAAATTCAAGCTTGGATCGAGAGGAGACAGCGGCTTGTTGACCAGCCGTTTTTAGATAGAGCTCAGCAGCTAGCGGCGAGCGGCAATTTGGCGGGGGCAATTGAGATGGCCCGCCGGATTCGATCGGGACGGGTGCTTTATGAGGAAGCTCGATCGAACATTCGGACTTGGGAGGCTCAATTTCAGGGCGAGCAAGATTTGCAGAACGCCCGTCAGGCTGCCCGATCGGGGACTGCGGAGGCTCTGCAAACGGCAATTGGGCTGGCCCTTCAGGTGCCCGAGTCGAGTTCGCTCCGGTGGCAGGCGAGTGAGGCGATTGATGAGTGGAGCCAGCGGATTTTGGCGCTTGGTGTGGAACAGTCGTCGTCGGATCTGGCTGGGGCGATCGCGACTTTGAAGAAAATTCCATCGGGTACTCGGGCTTTTGAGCAAGCTCGATCGCAAATCAAAGTTTGGGAGGAGTCGCTGAATCCTCCGGATGCTGAATCTCCCCCTCCCGAACCGCCGGAAACCGAGCCCCCTAGCAGGTCTCCAAGTCGGTAAATTTGAGGGTGATAAGCGGGTACTTAATATCTTTACTTAGTTTGTATTAGGGAACCAAAAATGAAAACGCCCAAGCAAGTGATCCAAGACTGGGTTTCTGCTTATAACGATCGTGACCCTCACGCCCTGATCGAGCTTTATCACGACGATGCAGAGAACCATCAAGTTGCCTTTGGCGATCCTCTAAACGGTCGTGAGGAATTGCTGGAGAGTTTTGTTACCTTCTTCCAAGCTTTTCCAGACAATTACACGCACGTTGAGAATCTGTTTGAGGATGGCGAGTGGGCGATCGTCGAGTGGACTGGTGGGGGCACATTTCTAGGTGAGTTTGGTGGGAACCTACCAACTGGCAAAAGTTTTACGCTGCAAGGCTGTGGCTTCTTTCATGTTGTTGATGGCAAAATCCATTTTCAACGCGGTTATATAGACAAGCACACTTGGTTCATGCAGCTTGGGCTACCTATATCATAATTTTCCAGTTGTGCAACTGTACTATTATTTTGCATCAAGTCTTTGCTGACTAAAACCTGCGTTGCAGCTAGAGACTACCGAAAAATAGTGCTTTTTCCCGATGCTTGCAATTCCATTAAAATGACTAATTCCAGAGCCTAAACATCCGCTGGATTGAGGTGCATCATTGCCCAAGTGGTGTAAGTCCCGATCGGACTCCAAAGTATGTAAGGCAGCAATAACAGGGCGGCAGGCTCGGAAACTTGCAACACACTTAAAGCTAGTATTACGCTTAAAATAGCGCCCGTTCCGCCGATTATTGTGCCGACTTTTAGGCTCCTAACTTTGCACATAACCGAGGTGTAAGACATGGTTACTATTTCTAAAAGCAGGTACAAACCCATTTTCAGCCAAGTCTCCTGAGTTCCCGGTTCTTTTTCCCAAACAATCACTGCTGACCAAGCTGCACAAATAAAAATTACTGTCCAAATTAGGGGAATTGCTTTTTCAAATACTAGCCATCTCGGACGCTGCAAGCGGTTGAACCATTGGATGTCGCTGGGCGGGATTAAGTTCGCTGCTAGTGCTACTATCAAGGCGACGCCTCCAATTACCATCCAGGATTTAATCATTTTTTTACCTTGGGCGAGGTTGACAGGTTCAATTCAGCAGATATTATCTCTAATTTTGGCGATCGCGCAATCTGTCCCTAGTTATATTAGGTTTTGTTCGTCGCGAAACCCAACATCAATTGAAAAGTAATTTAGACTTCGGGGAAATCTCAATTTATTTTCTTCTATTCCGTTTCATAATATAAAAAATGCGACTCTTGCTCCCTCCCCTTGAAAAGGGGAGGGTTCCGGGTCTGCTTTTTAGTAAAATTGACCAGTAAATTGAACAAAAAGTCTCTTAGTCTTTCAAAAAAATCAGCGACTAGCCGAGCCGATGATGCTGTTCTAATTCTAAACTAGAGTCATTCTCTTTTTTGGGAACCAGAAGTGTATTTTCGCTGGTCGGTTGCAACACAGCTTTAATCACTTGGAGAAAACGGTTAGGCTTTTTAGTTTGACCGTTGAGAGTCCGCCGGTCTTGCACTTTTTTAGAAAGGTGCCTCATCACAGATAAATCGAGTTCATCGATGAAATGGTCTGCTATACGTTCTCCCATTAAATCAATAGCTTCAGCATACTGCTCTGTGAGCGTTTCTATGGCATCGTATGCTTCGTCAGCAACTTGACTTGCTACTGTTTTATTTTGGTCGCCCGGTGTCTGGGAATGGCTGCGGCGTCGGTCTAAAAGACTTTGGTAATCCGCAATGCTCATTCCCAAATTGTAGAGATGGTGGTGAGCGTGATCCATCAAATCTACTTCGCTGGGATAGAAGAAACCACGAGTGCTGTTGATGCCGTGTACTTTTGCCCAACGCCGTAGAGTTGTCTCATCTTGCAGTTGGTATCGCTCCAACATTTGAGCTGTGTTCAGCTCTACTTCTGGCGTAACTTTGAAATCGCTCATCGGTAAATCCTCGCGGGTGAGTAAATAAATAAAATTGAAACTTAGAATCTGTGATTGGCGTACAGTCTGAAAATGACGATGATCAATCCTGTGACGGCATTGAGGGAAGTCTTGCGGGCATTTGCTAACCGTCGATCGTGCGATCGTCGTTGGATCGAGTCAGAGAATTTCAGGGTAGCGTACTTTTGGGCTTTGTCTCGATCGCATTCGGGAGCAAGCACACAGGGTTAATAATATAGCTGATTTAAGGTTTCAACAACCGTTAAAAATAGTAAACTTTGATTTTTGGGGTTGAATTATTAGTAATGTTGAGCTATAATATTTTCAATAACCGTGCAATTAGTAATTTTAGTAGTTGCAAACGAGATTCTTAGTATGCCTGTATACGATTATTTGTGTCCCGAAAACAACCAGCAGTTAGAAGTGTGGCACAGCATGAACCTGGAAGTTTCGACTTGGGGCCAACTGTGCGAGTTGGCTAAGTGCGAACCCGGGGAGACTCCCGCAGATGCTCCGGTACGCCGACTGCTGAGCGCTCCGAGATTGATGAAGCCGACATCCGACACCGATTATAAAAATTCGGGTTTTAGCAAGTACGTGAAGCGGGATGAAGGAGTTTATGAAAATGTCACGGCTAAGGATGGTGAAAGCCGTATTGTCAATCGAGATGGTAAGCCGATTAAAGACTGAGAATCCATAATAATCAAGTTTTCAGTTGAGTGAATTACATATATTAAGTAGGGACACGGCAGCGCAGTGTCCTTTGTTTTATCCGATTAAAAACAGCTATATTATTCAGATTCTATTAGTCCGATGCCGACACCACAAAACGCTCAACCGGACATAATATTATTGACCAAACCAATCTTTTATTTTTTGCTTTGCTTGTTTTTTAGTATCAGCATTAATGTATATTGAAACAGTAGCTATGGCAGCTAGCAATACTCCCAAATCGTCTGTAAATCCGATGCCGACTAATATATCGGGAATGGCATCGACAGGAGATATAAAATAGGTCAAAGCTCCAACTACAACTCCTTTTGCCCAAGCAGGCACGTTGGGGTTCTGAGCCGTATAGTAGAGAATTAAAGCTTTTTCAACTACTTCTCTTCCTGCGGTTAAAGCAAAGTTTTTAAGTTTAGCCCAAAAACTTTCATCGGAATAGTTCATTTGGGGGTTGCTGAAGTTTGTTGTGGTTCCTTTCCGGTCGATTAAATCGAGAGGAATGCCCTTAGTTTTAAGCTGGGAAACAGCCGAATTAAAAGATGCTGATGGCTGATTTTTATTAGGGGTTGCCTCCCGTATTTGTTTGATGTCTGCGATAAATTCCTGCATGGCTTGGATTTGCAAGTCGGAAACCGCCAGCAGTTTTTTTGCGGATTGGATCGCCTCGCTTTCTCCAGGATGCAGCGTTTTATCTGCCCCAGCAATGTTAATTAAAAAATACATGACTCCCAAACGCAGCGCTTCTTCTGACTTGCTGAGTGTTTGCAAACAGTCGCTGAGTGATGGGGGACTGGCTGTGTAGGATTGGATTTGAGCCTTTGCAGAGTCAGAAAATTTGTCTAAATTTATGGTTTTAAACAACAAATCTAGTTCGTCAATATCAACGGAACCATCGGCGGCTGCGATCGCAAACAAAGAACCATAAAAAGCCTTAAGTTCGCTTTCTGATGAGGTGGCAAAAATATCTCTCTCGGACACGATGCTACTCCGATTGATAAGGATGCTTTACATTTTACCACAAAACTCAGCGCGCCATGATTTCAGAAACCGGCAATAATTTTAGAGAGTATCAAACAAAGGAGAATTTTTTATGAAAGTTGCGATCGTCGGCTGCGGCTATGTGGGTACTGCGACAGCCAAACATTTACGTGGCAAATCTGATTGTACCGTAACGGCGACAACTACGACGGCGACGCGAGTAGTTGAGTTGGAGGGTGTCGCGCAGCGGGTAGCCGTGTTCAAAGGAAATGACAAAGATGCAATGACGGCTGTACTGCAAGAACAAAATGCTGTTATGCTGTGCGTCGGTGCCCGAAATCCTCATACTTATCGGGAAAGTTATATAGATACTGCGACAACTTTAGTATCGGTTTTACAGCAGATACCGACAGTAAAGCAGGTTATTTATACGGGTACTTATTCTGTGTATGGCGATCGCCAAGGTGAATTGGTAAATGAAGAATCACCCGTCGCGCCTGCTAATCCCAACGGTGAAATTCTCGCAGAAACAGAACGGGTTTTATTAGCAGCATCTAGTCCAAATCTTCAAGTCTGCATTCTCCGTTTGGGAGGAATTTATGGGCCAGGGCGAGAATTAGTTAAAATCTTTGGAGGCTGGGCTGGTAGCACTCGTCCTGGTAGGGGAGAAGATGCTACTAATTGGGTGCATCGAGATGATATTGTGGGGGGGTTAACTTTTGCTTTGGAAAATCGATTGCAGGGAATTTACAATTTAGTGGGGGATGTGTCGCTATCCAGTGGTGAATTGCTCGATCGTATTTTTGAAACTCACAATTTACCTAAAGTTACTTGGGATGGAAGTCCTAGCGTGCGGCCTTATAATGCTAGGGTGTCGAATCAAAAGATTAAGGCGGCTGGTTATAAATTTGTTCATCCTGAGATTAGGGAGTTTTAGTTGGGCTAATCTTTTTTTGACCGCAGATGCTGGCGGATAGACGCGGATAGACGCGGATGGAGAAAGGGCGATATTGACAGATTTAGATTTTTTTTTCATCTGCGTTCTTCCGCCGACATCTGCGGTTCAAAAAAAGCCATTTTAATCACTAATTAACTTATCCCATAATCCCAGCAAAAAAGTCGATCGTCTCTTTCAACACTTTTACAAACACATCAATCTCCTCGCGAGTATTGTAAAAATACAAACTCGCCCGCGCAGTCGATGAAATATTCAAATATCGGTGCAAAGCTTGCGTGCAGTGATGCCCGGAACGAATCGCGACTCCCTCCTGGTCTAACATGGTAGACAAGTCTTGAGGGTGAATTTCTCCGGCTGTAAATGCCGCCAATGCTGCCCTACCTTCGCCGTTGCTATCTGGTTGTGGCCCGTAAATTTTGATTTCGGGAATTTGCCGCAATTGTTGGAACATATAAGCAGTCAATTCTGCTTCGCAAGCGTGAATCTTATCCATGCCAATCTTACTAAGATAATCGATTGCTGCACCGAGGGCGATCGCCTCACCGATTGCAGGCGTGCCAGCCTCAAATTTGTGTGGCAAATCGGCATAGGTGGAATAATCGAGAAACACGTCAGCAATCATCTCGCCGCCGCCGAAAAACGGAGGCATTTCTCTCAGCAAGTCCAGTTTACCGTATAGAAAACCGATGCCAGTCGGAGCGCACATTTTGTGACCGGAAGCAACCAGCCAATCGCAATCTATTGCTTGCACATCTACTATCATGTGCGGCACGCTTTGGCAAGCATCTATTAAAACTTTCGCGCCGAAACTGTGGGCAATTTTGCAGATTTCTTTGACTGGACTGATGCAGCCCAAAGTATTAGAAACGTGAACGGTTGACACCAATTTAGTTTTATGGGAAATCAGCGTTTTAAACTGTTCCACATCAAACTCGTTAGTTTCCGTTAACTCGACAAACTTCAGTACCGCACCGGTTCTTTGAGCAATCATTTGCCAGGGAACGAGATTGCTGTGGTGTTCCATTACCGACAGGATAATTTCATCTCCGGCTTGCAGATTGCTCAAACCCCAAGAATAAGCAACCAAATTAATCGCTTCAGTCGCATTGCGAGTGTAAACAATTTCTTGCCGCGACGCGGCATTTATAAACGCAGCAACTTTGTCTCTCGCACCTTCGTAAGCATCAGTCGCTTTGGCACTGAGAGTGTGAGCGCCGCGGTGCACGTTTGCATTGTATTGTCCGTAGTAATCACGCCAAGCGTTGAGCACGGCTAGGGGCTTTTGAGAAGTAGCTGCATTGTCTAAATAAACTAGCGGTTTGCCATTTACTTTTTCATTCAAAATAGGGAAGTCGCCGCGAACTTTTGATGCAAGTGTTTTTTCTTGAATAAGTGTCATATTTTTTGAAGTTAGTGATTTGTCGTTGGGTGGGGGCGGGTTTACGAAATTGTTGGTTTTAGGCAATTATTATTCGTGAAACCCGCCCCTACAGGTTGTTAAAAATGGTGCAAGATGTGGTATGAACACAGCACTGCTGTGTCCTCTGTATCCTCATCTGTATGAGTTATCCTTGGATAGCCACGCAGGTAGAAAGCATTTTCGCCACACCTGCAATTGGCAACTGATTGAGGATTTCTGCTGCAAAAGCATCGATTAGCAAATAGCGGCTTCTTTCTAAATCCAAACCGCGACTTTGCAAGTAGAAAAGTTCATCGTCTTCTAATTGGCTGACAGTTGCACCGTGGGAACATTTAACGTTGTCGGCGACAATTTCTAACTGCGGTTTGGTATCTACGCGAGCTCTCGGCGACAGCAACAAATTCCGACTCAATTGTCCGGCATCTGTTAATTGTGCCGCTTTGCGAACGAAAACTTTGCCGTTAAATACGGCGCGAGCTTTGTTGCCGATAATGCACTTGTGCAATTGGCGGCTTGTACCGTGGGGGTGATTAAAGTCGATTAAACTGTGAGTGTCTGATAACTGTTCGCCAAAGGCTACGGTTAAACCATTTAGAGTTGTTTCAGTGCCTTCGCCGCGCTGAAAAACTTCTAAATTGTGCCGCGATATTTTGGCTCCCAAGCTGATAGCATGACAAGTATAACGGCTATTGCGAGATTGTTCGATCGCACTTTTGCCGATATGAACAACTTCCCCACCTTCCCGCTGAAGCCGAACGTGATTCACAGTGGCATTTTCGCCGACAACAACATCGGTTACAGCATTCGTAAATGCAGCGACATTACCGATAGTTGCGTAATCCTCAACCAGCGTCACATTGCTTCCAGGCTCAGCTATAACTAAGCAGTGCGGCTGGGACATCGTGGGAGATGCACCTGGTGCTGTCAGGAACAGCAAGTGAATTGGAAGGTCGATCGACATATTGGCCGGCACGAACACCACCGCAGAATCCGCCAAACCCGCAGTATTCAGCGCCGTAAACACCTCAGTTTGCTGTCTGTGCTTGCTCAAAACATCGGCGATGCGCCCTTGATATTTTTCGGGTACATTAGATAGATTACCTGCATAAAAGTCGATCCTCTTCGAGGGCTGCGCTAACGGCAAATTCGGCAAAACCGACGACTCCACCGTTGACAAATCCGGCGCATAAAAACCGTTGACAAATACCAATCTTAATGGTAAATCATCCCGATTTTTCACAGGCATAATGATATCAGCCAACTTAACTTTTGACTGATTGCTCTGGGGTATATGAAAAGGAATTTGCAACACCGGCGACAAATCAGTAAAGCGCCATTCCTCATCCCTCACCGTCGGAAAACTCGAAGCAAGCACGTATTCCGTCGCCGCATCCCGCAAATCCTGCAACCCGTAAGCCGCACTTTTGCTATTAACAGCCTCCAACTTGCTGCACTGATTCACCACATCAGCCAAAAACATTTCCCTACTAGCAACTTGCGTATTTATCATCGCGCGCCCACTCCTGCTGCTTCCTCTTCCACAACCCAGTCATAACCGCGCTCTTCCAATTCCAGCGCCAACTCTTTCGGGCCAGTCAAGATAATTCTACCGGCTTCCATGACGTGAATAAAATCAGGAATAATGTAATTCAGCAACCGCTGATAGTGAGTAATCACCAACATCGAATTTTCAGTATTTGACAACTGATTCACACCGCCCGCGACAATCTTGAGAGCATCGATATCCAAACCCGAATCAGTCTCGTCCAAAATAGCTAACTTTGGTTCCAACAGCGCCATTTGTAAAATTTCATTCCGCTTTTTCTCGCCACCGGAAAAACCCTCATTAACGCTGCGGCCTAAAAAAGAATCATTCATCTTGACAATATCCAGCTTGTCCTCGATTAAATCTTGGAAATCAAAAGCATCCAATTCTTCCAAGCCGCGATGTTTGCGGTGAGAATTGTAAGCCACGCGCAAGAAATCCAGATTGCTAACGCCGGGAATTTCCAAAGGATATTGAAAAGCCAGAAATACGCCAGCCAGAGAACGTTCTTCCGGCGCTAATTCCAGCAAATTTTGGCCCAAAAAAGTAACTTCTCCGCCCGTTACCGTATAAGCAGGATGACCAGCTAATATCTTGGATAAAGTGCTTTTTCCCGAACCGTTCGGGCCCATAATCGCGTGAATTTCACCAGATTTAATTTCCAGATTCAAACCCTTAAGGATTTGGGTATCTTCCACATTCGCCGTTAAATCGCGGACGGATAGCACCACTTGACTATTTTCTACAATCATCTATTTTTGTCCTTTTCCTCAATGCACTTTACAGTTTTTTCTTCTCGTTCCTAGGCTCTGTCCCTTGGTGACCAATTAACGTTAAACCGATAGTCCGCCAGGGAATGAATTCCCTGTCTCAAAGCTAAAGTCCTCTGAAGAGGACTGAGAAGAAAATTTTTAAACTCATTAGTCCTGTTTAGAGGAGTTTAGCTATTAGCCAAGGAATTCATTCCCAGGCGGACGGGGAGCTTAAGTTATTACCGATGGACTCGGCCTGAAAGGGTTTCTTGGCCGCGAAAATTATCCGACACTTCCTTCCAGTTTCAGGCTCAACAACTTGTCAGCTTCCGCCGCAAATTCCATCGGTAACTGATTGAAAACATCTTTACAGAAACCGCTAATCATCATCGAAATAGCATTTTCTGCGGAAATTCCCCGCTGTGCGAAGAAGAACAATTGCTCTTCCCCAATCTTAGAAGTAGAAGCTTCGTGTTCCACTTTAGCCGTATGGTTCTGCACTTGAATATAAGGGAAAGTATTCGCTTGAGCGTTATCCCCAATCAGCATCGAATCGCACTGAGAGTAATTTCTAGAGCCTTTAGCATTCGGTCCCATTTTCACTAAGCCGCGATAGCTGTTGGATGAATTACCCGCAGAAATTCCCTTAGAAATAATAGTGCTGCGAGTATTTTTACCAACGTGGATCATTTTGGTGCCGGTGTCAGCTTGCTGTTTGTTATTTGTCAGCGCTACTGAGTAGAATTCGCCCACCGAGTTGTCGCCCACTAACACGCAACTCGGATATTTCCAAGTAATCGCCGAACCAGTTTCTACCTGCGTCCAAGAAATTTTAGAATTAACTCCCTGACACAAACCCCGTTTCGTCACGAAGTTGTAAATGCCGCCTTTGCCATTGGCGTCGCCAGCGTACCAGTTTTGCACTGTGGAGTATTTGATATCGGCATTGTCCATTGTTACCAATTCGACTACGGCGGCGTGCAGTTGATTGGTGTCAAACATCGGCGCGGTGCAACCTTCTAGGTAAGACACTGAGCTGTTTTCTTCGGCGACAATGAGGGTGCGCTCGAACTGCCCGGAATCTCCGTTGTTGATGCGGAAATAGGTTGACAGTTCCATCGGGCATTTAACTCCTTTGGGAATGTAAACAAAGGAACCGTCGCTGAATACGGCGGAGTTGAGAGCTGCGAAAAAATTATCGCCGACTGGTACGACGCTGCCGAGATATTTTTCTATTAGTTCGGGATAATCTTTTACAGCTTCTGAAATTGAACAGAAAATAACACCATCTTTGGCTAACTTTTCTCTAAAGGTTGTCGCAATTGAAACGCTGTCAAAAACGGCGTCAACGGCGACATTTCCGAGCCGTTTTTGTTCGGAGAGGGGAATACCGAGTTTCTCGAAGGTTTCTAACAGTGTCGGATCAACTTCGTCCAAACTGTTGAGCTTTTTGGGCTTTTGTTTGGGCGCGGAATAGTAGATAATTTGTTGGTAGTCGATCGCGGGATAGTTGACGTGGGGCCAAGTGGGCTCGGTCATTTTCAACCACTGCCGGTATGCTTTGAGGCGGAATTGCAGCATGAATTCCGGTTCGTTTTTCTTGGCGGAAATCAGGCGGACTACATCTTCGCTCAAGCCGCGGGGGATGGTGTCTGATTCGATATCGGTGACGAAACCGTATTTGTAGGGCTGGTTGACTAAGGTTTTGACTGTGGTAGAACTCATTATTTTGCGTGTTCAGTGTTCTAGATAATGCTCTCTGGATGGCAGACGGGGCAATGCCTGTCTGGGCTTGAGCGAGTTCTGCTGGACTGCTCTGGGAAGTTAAACAACAATTTTGTTGCTTTACTATATTTTAAGCTACATTAACAATAGTGATATTGTCAAAGTCAAATTAATAATTTTTTGTGAAGATGATGGAGACTACTCAGCAGACTTCCACGAAACAAGACATCCTGGAATATTTGCTTAAGGGGGATAAAGGGACGGCTCTTGAGTTGGCGGAGTCTTTGGATATCAGCCCGCAGGCGATTCGCCGTCACTTAAAGGATTTGGAGGCGGAGGGGCTGATTCAGTATCAGTCGGTTCAGGCTGGGATGGGGCGGCCGCAGCACATTTATGAGCTTACCAGTTTGGGGCGCGATCGATTCGCGAACCGTTACGGCGATTTTGCAGTCTCTTTCTTGGATACTTTGGCCGAAACCGTCGGCCGCGAGCAAGTGATTACTATCCTGCGAAAACAGTGGCAGCGTAAGGCTACGGACTATCGGCGACTGGTGGGTGCGGGTTCGCTGCAAGAGCGGGTGACTAAGTTGGTGGAACTTCGCAGGGCTGAAGGTTATATGGCTGAGTGTTATCCTGTAGAATCTGTAGAGGTGGGGATGTGCGATCGCGCTGGTTTGGGCGATCGATTTGTGTTGATGGAACACAACTGCGCGATTTCTAATGTTGCTGAAACTTTTCCGAGTGTCTGCGGTAATGAGTTGGAAATGTTTGCAGCGGTTTTGCCGGATTGTATTGTGGAGCGGACTCACTCGATTATTAATGGGGAACACCGCTGCGGTTATTTGATTGCAAGAAGGAAGGAAGAAGGAAGAAGGAAGAAGGAAGAAGGATGAGGGAAGTTCGGCAACGGATTCTGTAACGGATGTAACGGATGTAACGGATGTAACGGATGTAACGGATGTCAGGAAGAAGGAAGAAGGATGAGGGAAGGCACTACACGGATTTTGACACGGATACACGGATGGGTGTTTTTTGCTTTTACCAATTACCGACAGCACTACACGAATTTTGACACGGATACACGGATGGGTGTTTTTTTGCTTTTACCAATTACCGACAGCACTATACGGATTTTGACACGGATACACGGATAGATGTTTTTACCGATTACCGATTACAAATAACAAATAACAAATAACAAGTAACTAATAACTATGGAACCGCTAGCAGATTTTTTAAAGCCGGAAGAGTGTGCCGAAGTTGATATGGCGCTGCTGTCGTCGAAGGAAAAGTTTTCGGCGCGGGTGGCAATTTATGCTTTGAGGGTGCTCAAGCAAATTGCTGGGGAGACTGGGAAGCCGGTGGCTGAGGTGACTAATGGGCAGGTGATGGATTGGATTAAGAATGATGAGAGTATTAAAGGGTCGATCGAACTTGATGCGAGTTTTGAAAACTTTTTTACGAATTTGGTCGTTGCGTCTTTGCGGCCTTTGAGGCAAATTGCGACAGAATCGGGAGGGGCGATCGAACAATTAACAGTTAAGCAGGTCGTGGCTTGGTTTGTGAAGGACGGGAAAATTCGCAGAGAACAGGGAAGCGAGGCAGCTTTTTTAGATTTGTGAGTTAAAGGTCGCTCGACCGCACCCCCAAACTAGACCTCAGACCCTGATAATTCCATCGGTTTCGGGCGAGCGAAAAAAAGTTTTGACTTTGGGGTTGACAGACAAAGGAAAAGTTGATAAGGTAATTAAGTCGAGCGAAACAGATGCAGCGCATCAAACTGAACGCAGACACAGGATTAAAAGTTTTCAAAGCTTTCCTGGTGCTTATGATGTAATGGAACCACTCCGATCCATCCCGAACTCGGTTGTTAAACGTTGCTATGGCGAAGATACTCGGCGGGTCACTGCCCGGTAAAATAGCTCAGTGCCAGGTTAATAATAAATTAAAGCTCTTTTCCCGCAACAACGGAAAAGGGCTTTAGTTTTTTGGTGAGTTATTACTCATCTAAACAACAGCTCGTCTTGGGCCCTTTGTAGAAATCTCAATATTCTGGGCCAGGAAAAGATTTTGGGTCGATCGAACTTGATGCGAGTTTTGAAAACTTTTTTACGAATTTGGTAATTGCGTCTTTGCGGCATGAGAGGCAAATGGCGACAGAAGCTCGGCTATTGGGGGCTGTTTCGGGCGAGCGAAAAAAAGTTTTGACTTTGGGGTTGACAGACAGGGGAAAACTTGATAAGGTAATTAAGTCGAGCAAAAGAGATGCAGCGCATCAAGCTTAATGCAGACACAGGATTAAAAGTTTTTAAAGCTTTCCTGGTGCTTATGATGTAATGGAACCACTCCGATCCATCCCGAACTCGGTTGTTAAACGTTGCTATGGCGAAGATACTCGGCGGGTCACTGCCCGGTAAAATAGCTCAGTGCCAGGTTAATAATAAATTAAAGCTCTTTTCCCGCAACAACGGAAAAGGGCTTTAGTTTTTTGGTGAGTTATTAGGCATCTACACAAAAGCTCGTCTGGGGCCCTTTGTAGAAATCTCAATATTCTGGGCCAGGAACATATTTTGGGTCGATCGAACTTGATGCAAGTTTTGAAAACTTTTTTACGAATTTGGTAATTTCGTCTTTGCGGCATGAGAGGCAAATTGCGATAGAAGCCGAAAGGGCGATCGAACAATTAACAGTTAAGCAGGTTGTGGCTTGGTTTGTGAAGGACGGGAAGATTCCCACAGAACAGGGTGTCGAGGCGGCTTTTTGGGATTTGTGAGTTAAAGGTCGATCGGCCTCACTGACAAATAATACGTCAAACTCGGCTATTGGGGGCTGTTTCAGGCGATCGAAAAAAAGTTTTGACTTTGGGGTTGACAGACAAAGGCAAACTTGATACAGTAATTAGGTCGAGCGAAAGAGATGCAGCGCATCAAACTAAACGCAGACACAGGATTAAAAGTTTTCAAAGCTTTCCTGGTGCTTATGATGTAATGGAACCACTCCGATCCATCCCGAACTCGGTTGTTAAACGTTGCTATGGCGAAGATACTCGGCGGGTCACTGCCCGGTAAAATAGCTCAGTGCCAGGTTAATAATAAATTAAAGCTCTTTTCCCGCAACAACGGAAAAGGGCTTTAATTTTTTGGTGAGTTACAGATGTTTGTAATATGACAAGTGCGTAAGTCCAGAGCTTGTTGTGTATTTGAAAAGGAGTTAATGCTAGAGCCACATCTGGCAATTACCAAGTCGAACGTTTTATATTTAATCACGTTGACTTACTTAGTCTCCATTTCAAGGTAGTATATGGGTAATAAAAAACTATGGACTTGGGCAGATTTATGTTTCAAAGCATTACTTCTCAAATAAATGGTTCTTCTTCCTTCTTGTCATATTTAGTAATAGTATTAGGCGTTACTAGCATAGCGTCTATACTGATTTGGCGATGGTGGAAAGGAAAGGAAACGTATAAATCGCTACAATCACTTCCTTCGCCTCCCCAATATTGGGTGTTAGGAAATCTGCCACAAGTATTAGCAGCAGTAAAACAGAAAAAATTATTTCAGCTATTTTTTGATTGGAGTCAGCAGTTAGGCCCGATGTACGTCATCTGGAATGGTAGGACTCCATCTGTGATTTTAAGTAAACCAAAAGTAATAGAAGATACCATTATCAATGGGATGAGGGATGGTAGCTTAATTAGATCCAAGCAAGTACGTCAAGCATGGAACGATATCAGCGGTTCTATTATGCTGGGAGAAACTGCAACCGAGTGGCAGTGGCGACGCCAGGCTTGGAATCCGGAATTTAGTTCGAGCAATCTTTCCAAATATGTGGAAATAATTAGCCAAGCTTGCGAACAAGTCATTGAGACACTGAAACAAGTTGCACCCCCAAAAGAAGTGGAGGTAGATCCTCTGTTTGTGGAACTAACAATGAGGGTGATTTCCTCTTTTGTACTAGGTATTCCTGTAGATAGAAATAGTACCAGTCAGGAAGGTTCCCCCCTGGAAGTTAGCAAGGTGTACGAAGCGATGTCTATTGTAGGTTATCGTTTCCTGCGACAAGCTACGGGGGAGAAAAGATGGATGAAATATTTGCCAACTCAGAATTCACGGGATTATTGGGCAGCAAGGCGATATTTAACGGAATTCCTTACTCCCCGCGTTGACTTAGCTTTACAGATGAGAGAACAAAATCAAACTGATTTCCCACAAGTCAGTAGTTTGTTTAGGGAATCAATGTTAGTCAAAATCGCGGCTAAAGAACCAAAATACGATCGCGAAACCTTAATATCAGAATCGATTGAACTATTAATCGCGGGTACTGACACCACAGCCCATACTTTATCCTTTGCAGTTGGCGAATTGAGCTTAAATCCAAGAGTATTTCAACAAGCACGAGATATCGTTGACCAAGCTTGGCAAAAAGAAAGTGGGATCAACCTAAAAAACCTCAAAGAATTGGCTTATATTCGTGCCATTATCAAAGAAACACTGCGCCTTTATTCAGTGGCCTCTGGCTCAAGTCCATTGGAGACTCAACGGGATACTCTAATTGAGGGTACAGTGATTCCGCGTGGGACAAGAGTATCCTGGTCAATGCTTGCAGCCGGAAGAGATCCAGAAGTTTATGCTAACCCAGAGGAATTTCGGCCCGAACGTTGGCTAGACAAGAATAAGGAAACAAGTTCACTGCCAATGATACACTTTGGCTCCGGGTCGCATCGTTGCTTAGGAGAGCATCTATCAATGCTGGAAGGAACAATGATGTTAGCATTATTGGTGCGCCACTTCGATTGGGAGTTAATCAACGGTCGTTCTTCTCTCGAAGAATTACAGCAAAACCTGTTAATTTATCCGTCAGATCGAATGCCAGTACGCTTTCGAGGGAGAAACTTAGCCTAAACCTTTCAAACACCGCAATTTTTAGGAATATACAAGATAGCCGGATTAGTGCTCTTCTGTCACTCTAAGCATAGGAAAATAGCTAATCAGGGGTAAAATTCGTTTGAGTAATAGGAATGGGAAAGAAATCAGCCTAGGAAATCCCAAAGATAATTGCGGAATCGGAAACATCTTCAACCAGCTTTGGATGATATTGAAGTAGATACAGAATATTCCATTTATATGCGGTACACACAATTTTTTTGTAAGTAGCGATCGACCTCCTCGAACGATTTTGCCCAAGCTTTAGCAATATCGTCTGGGAGTTTGGGTTCAGCTATTCTATTTTGGTGATTGTGCATCACAAAGTCGATGAAGTCGTTGACTTCTGGCAAGAATGATTCGGGAAGTTGCTGCAATAAGGGCGATCGTAATATCACGAATACTCATCATAATTGCCCATTGCAGTCGTTTTTATTTGAATACAATCATAACAAGCGATCGCCCTTAATTTTAGCAGTCAATAGTGGGCGATCGCCTTCCGCCTTCCTCATAGCCCGAATCGCGGGCAAAAGTTGCTGCCTAAACTGTGCTATATTTTTGACCAATTTGTCGAAGCAATTTAGTGAAATTGTCCTTGTCAGGTTCAGTTAAAAACCTATCTACTACCTCTTTTAACCTAGACAAGTCATTGGTATAGTTTTTGTCAGATAGCTGTGACACTAATTGCGACGAGAAAAATTTTACTAAATCAGGTTCATTAGATAAGACATCTACAACATCTTTCAACTTAGACAAGTTCTGACTGTACTTCTCGTCTGATAAAATAGCTACTGCATTTTTTAATTGTGGCAACTTGTTTTTATACTTCTCATTAGAAACCAGATCCGATAAGTTTTTGTCACTCCCCACTATAGTTACTAACTCTTGCAACTTAGATAAATTGGTAGAGTATTTCTCGTCTGACAAAATATCTACTACCTTTTTCAACTTAGACAACTCCTGTTTCTGCTTCGCGTCAGATAGCAGTGAAGTTAATTTGCTTTCCGTCTTGACAAATTTTGCTAAATTTTCATAGTTAATGGCATCAGCTTCTGAAAGAATTATTTTCCAAGCCATTTTTGCGTTTGTAAATACAACCCCCTCTTTTGCATCCTTAAAAACACTGTTGTCTATCAAAGCGATTACTTTTTCTCCAGAGTCAAGAGATAGCCATGAAGACAGCGCTTTGGATAGTTTATCTAATGGAATATTAGGAGCAGAAAATCCATCTTTAATACCCTTTGTTGGACTTACATTGTTTTGTAAAAATTTTCCGAAATCATCCGCAATGATATTTTCAGTATAGGTGTAGGTTCGAGTTTCTAACTGGTGCAGCACGGATGAATCGCGATTCTTTCCACCTTTGAGTAATGACCAAATTAAAAATGCTGTACCTGATGCAACAAGAGCAGCGCCGCCAGTCATTACACTGAGTCCACCAATAGTCGAGATGGTGGCAGTGATAGCAGCAGCACCGGACAATGTACCTGCAGCTCCCAAAGCACTCGCAGCAGTCCAAGCAGCTAAAATAGTTGCAGTACCGGCGACTGTTCCTGTACCAATTGCAATTCCCAGATTTTTTTGGTCTTCCCTGTCCATTTCCGAGACTAACGCAATAGACAGCAGCCCTGCGGCTCCAATTAGCGCGGCTCCTCCTGTTGCTACTGCTAAACCACCCAGCATTCCTAAACCACCAGCCGCGACAGAACCACCACCTAAAACAGCTAAAGTCGCGTTGGTTGCAGCCGCGCCAGATAAACTGCTAATACTAACACCCGTTGCTGTTTCTGCTCCAAGTGTACTCAACACTCTCGTAGCTTGTGGAACAATTGCTGCTCCTTTGTCTTTAGCATCCGTCAGTTGCTCTTTGAATGCTTGAGCAGTTTGGACAAAAGCATCGGCTTTTTCACCAGAAGCAATTTGATTCTCTAAATTTTGTTTCCTTGCTATTGAGTAAACAGCTTTAGCATTTTCTGGGATTTTGGCTTTGTTAATGAAGGAGTCTAGCGAGTTCAAAGTTGCTGCATCTTCTACTGTCTTGCCGTCGCGCACCTGCTGATATATTGACTGGTAATTTTGCTTTTGTTCAGCACTCAATTGGCTGTCCTTAATTTGTTTGACCAGAATAAAATCAACTGTTAATCCTCTTGAATTGGCACTGGACAAAGAGTAACTCTGTTTTATTTCTAAAGGCAGCGCCGAACTTGCCACGATTGAGTCAATATCTGTGAGTGCTTTAAAGTCAGGAACAGGTTCGCCGGCGCGGACGTATGCAAAAGTTCCTCTGATTAGTTTCTTCTCTGCCTCAGTCAGTTTAGATTGAGCCAATGTCGATTCAATGGCTTGCCACATTCCGACCAGCCGTGAATTGGTACTGGCGAGTTGGTAACGCTTTTGAATTTTGCTGTCTAGCTTTGAGGACGATATAACATAATCCAGAAAATCCAAGGCGATCAGATCATCAATGTACTCACCATCTTCAACTTGCTCATAAACAAATTTGCATTTCGCTTTGCTTGCTTCTTCGACAAATTGCGTCTTTTTGTCAATTTCTTGATAAATTTCCTCTTTTATTCCGAGTTGTCTATCGTATAAGGTATGCAAAACTACAGTAATATCTTTACCGTCTTGACCGCGCCCTTTGATGGTAATCTCTTGGCTATCTTGAGCTTTGGAGGGAATTTCCACCTGGCAAGGTTCTCCCGATCGCAAAGTAAAAGTTTGCTTTCCTCCTACTCGGGCTGTGGTATAAGGAACAAAAATATGATAGTTCTCCAAGGTAGAGAAATTTTTGCCTAATCCCTCGCTATCAGCCATAGCGCTAGCTGGATCGAGCAAGTCTTTTGTCAATAAACCCAAAGTACCTAAAGCAACATAACTAAGAAAAGAGCGACGGTTGAGAGGAGAAATATTTAAGTGAGTCATAACTGAGTATTTGTAGCTTGAATGCAGTTTTTAGGCGAAATAATCAAATCCGAACTCTAATTTATCAAGTTCGTTACTTCCAAATTTACTAGCAAACTTACCCTTAGCCCTAGTGGCCCACCCCAAAGCCTCTGCTTGCTCCTAAATCAGATGAGCTTGTTTCTTTGGCGCTAATTTTTCTTGCGACAAAGCAAACTCACTCTATTAAATCACCGACACCCAACGTTGTCAACAGGTGATTGACTACACAACTGCGCCTGTTGAGCAAACTGTAACTAAGCCAACAAGGAAATCCGCGTGGCCAGATTATTTTGCAACTTGCCTAAAATTACCCGATCGACTATTCTTCCTAGTAGATATGATCTTGATATAACAACTGACAAAAATATGACAGCAATATTACCGCCTTGGATAGTTTTAGACTCCCTATTGCACAACTGGCTACTAGAAGATATCGGTAGGGGCGATCGCACTACATCGGCCTTATTTCCCGCAAACAGCATCCAGGGTACGGCTAAATGGATAGTCAAAGAAGCTGGAGTCATTGCGGGATTGCCAATTGCCGATCGCACATTTAAACTTTTAGACAGCGGCCTCAGTTTCATCCCCCAAGTACCGGAAGGGAAACTGTGCGAAAAAGGAGAAGTAATTGCCGAGATTTCGGGCAATTTCGATGCGCTGCTAACCGGAGAAAGAGTAGCATTAAACTTGGCAATGCGTTTGAGCGGCATCGCTACTTTAACTCAGAAATATGTTGACAAAATTGCCGATTTGCGCGTGCAATTGGTAGATACGCGCAAGACAACGCCCGGATTGAGATTGTTGGAAAAATACGCAACTCAAGTCGGCGGTGCTTGCAATCACCGGATGGGATTAGATGACGCGGTGATGGTGAAAGACAATCACATTGCGGCGGCTGGGGGAATTGCAGAGGCGATCGCCCTAATTCGCAATTCTATCCCCTATCCGCTGACAATCGAAGTCGAAACCGAAACTCTCGCTGAAGTAGAGACAGCTTTGCAGCACAAAGCCGATATTATCATGTTAGATAATATGTCCTTTGATTTGATGCGGCAGGCAGTGGCAATAATTCGCCAAAAGAGCGATCGGGTAAAAATTGAAGCTTCCGGCAATGTTACTTTAGAAACAATTAGAAGTGTCGCCGAAACCGGAGTGGACTATATTTCTACCAGTGCTCCGATTACGCGATCGACTTGGCTGGATTTGAGCATGAAAATTCAAAGTCATTAGTCATTAGTCAGCAGTCATTAGTGATATAAAATATTGCCAATACCAAATCAATCTTTAATAGCCATTTTACTCTTTAGTCTCCCTCTGCTCCGACTTCGTTTGACTATTAAGCGATTTGAATCGCCGAATAATTCCAGAGGCAACTTATCTCTTAGCTAATGACTAATGACTAATGACTAATGACTCTTAACAATGATTTGAGATAAAATGAACCCAAAAATTCCCGTCAGGCATACAGAGGCTGCGGATTAAGCGGTAAGTATAGTGCAAGTAAGCACCGCTGATACTTGTATCGTAGCCACTTCGGAACCACTCACCATAGGGATCGTGAACGAAGAATCCCTCGCTGTCGTAGCCGGAGGCAACTATAATGTGACCGAAAGACGTGAAGTATCCGTGGATGACAGCGGGATTTCCGCTCGCGAGCCAATCTTGAACGTCATCAATAGTTGCATTCTCGGTAAAGAAATCTTGAGCGCCGTAATCCTTAACAATCTTTGCTAAATCGTAGGGGTCCCAGCGACTGTAACCTTTGGCGATCGCATATTCGTAGAGTTCGTCTTCATATTGCCCGGTTTGTTGGCGACGTGGCACCTTCAAAAAGTCCATACACATCGCTAATGAAGTTACATTGCAAGAACCTGTAGGATTATTCAAGTTATCCAGTTGCGATCGATAAGGAATGCCGAGCCTGACAGTTGGGGGATTCGGTTTGGGAAAAAACAGAACGCTCTCTTGAGTAATTTGAGCGTGTGCTCCAAAAACATACCAAATTCCTGAACCTTTGAAAGACTCGTTGCGGAGAGCAACTCTGATGTGGCCGCGAGCCGGAGCAAAAGCCAGAATCTCAAACTCTTTTCCGGCTGGTATTACTTGTTTTTCCGAGTCGTGAAGTTGAGAAGACGCCAGCGGTTTTGATTTTAAAATGGTGTCTCTGAGCGTTTTCAGGATCAGGGGATGTGTGGGAATCTCCTCTGGTTTGGTTTCAATCAGCTTTTTGGCTGTGACTGCTCCCAAAAAACCCGGTTCGCCGCACTTCATCAGAGTTTGAAATCGGTGGAGGGTGGCGGTAGAGAGAGGGCCAAAAATTCCGTCTACGGGAGGCTTCAGTAAACCCAGGTCAATGAGGCGGCTTTGAATTTGACCACTGAGTTCGTCGTCTGCAGCAATTGCTTTGGCATCGTACCTAATTTTTGAGTTGAGAAAATTTTGTAATTTCATGCTTGCGTGCGTGCCCCTGTCAATCGATTTTAGATTTTAGATTTTAGATTTTAGAATTACGATCGCCGATCAATCTGGTTTCCCTAGACTTAATTGCTTGCTCGTCAATAATTCCCAGTTTATCGTCTCATAAAATTACGGTAATTTTGCCGATCAATCGATTTTAGATTTTAGATTTTAGAATTACGATCGCCGATCGATCCGGTTTCCCTAGACTAAATTGCTGACTCGTCAATAATTCCGAGTTTATCGTCTCATAAAATTACGGTAATTTTGCCGATCGTCCGTACCTTAAAGGCTTCATATTAATTATTTGATACAAAACCTTCAAGGCGAGGGCCGATCGAATTTCACGCACTATTGACTAAAAATCCCTCGTGCGCGTGGACATTGTTCCTGCCGAAGGCCGAATGCCGTTGGATGGCTCAAAAGCAGAGGGATGGGAGAATTGCCCTGTTGAGGCGATGTCCAATTTATGCTTCGTCGGGACGAATTACCACAACACCCATCGCGTCGGGAGAGAGATATTTGACGGCGGCTTCTCGGAGATCCTCGGCAGTCTGAGCTTGGATGCAGGCGGCATAGTTGAGGGCGGGAGCGATATCTCCTACCATCGACTGATAGTAACCGTACAAACTTGCTCGATCGCTCGGAGTTTCGTTACCAAAGATAAACCGATTTGCTACTTGAGTGCGGATGCGGGAAATTTCGGCATCTGTCACCAGTTCGGTTTGGAGAGTGCGGATGTGTTGGACGATGGCAGCTTCCACTGCTGCCAAGTTTTCTGTCGGTAGTTGAGCGGAAATTGAGAATACACCGCCAAGTCGCTGAGTCATGTTGCTGACCGAAATTGACGAGACTAGCCCTTTTTCTTCGCGCAAATCCTGAACCAAGCGAGTTGTGCGGCCGTGACCCAATATTGTCGCTAAAACGTCGAGGGCATAAGTTTCGGACATTTCCATGAAACCAGGCACTCGCCACATCACGATCAGTCGGGCTTGCTGAAGGGCAGAGTCTACAAATTCGCGGCGGACTGTTTCTGTAAACGGCGATTCTTGGCCGTAGTTCAGGATTTGGGATTCTGGATGAAAGTTGCCGACAGCAGGCACATTTATTTTGTTGGTTTGTGCTGTACTTTTTGCTGCAAAACTGTCTGCGACAATTTCTATTAGTTGCTCGACTGGCAAATTGCCTACAGCTACGGCTGTCATGGCCCCTGGCTGATATCTGCTGCTGTGGAAATCCCGCATTTGTTGGGCTGTCAACTGTTCGATTACCGCAGTCGGGCCGAGTACCGGTCGCTTGTAGGGCAGGACTTCAAAGGCTAATTCCATCGATCGCTGATAGGTACGGCGGCGGGGATTGTCTTCCGATCGTCTAATTTCTTCTAAGACTACCAGCCGTTCTCGATCGAAGGCGTCGTCGGGAATGCTGGCGTTGAGCAACACATCGACTTGCAGGGGAGCTAGTTCGGCAAAATCTTTAGGAGCTGTGGTGATGTAATAGTTAGTGTAATCTTGGCTGGTGGCAGCATTGGTGACAGCGCCGCGCTGCTCGATCGCGCGCTCAAATTCGCCACTGGGAATGCTCGGAGTTCCCTTAAAAATCATGTGTTCTAAAAAGTGAGCCATGCCGTTAATGTCGTCTGGTTCGACGGCTGAGCCTAAATTGAGCCACACGCTGAGGTTAACAGCATCGACCGGCAAGTGTTCGGCTATAACGGTGAGGCCGTTGGGGAAATGGCGGATTGTTGGGGCGTTGAGGGGCGATCGGGCGGAGGTTTTGAGTAGGGTTGATGTCATTTGGCTTTTAAATTTATCTTGTTCTCTATATCTTAAAGGGTCTTGAAGGAAGGGCTCAGGCATTCGGCATTTGGCGCGAAAAAGTAATTGGATGTGGAGGGTAATGGACGCACCGAGTTTTTGGTCTCCCGGAAGAAGTCTTGTTAACGTATTTCTGCGATCGCGATCGTTAATTTATCCTAATAGTTGCCCAAGTCCTCTGTTTTTTGGTGACAGCATTCGATGGAAAATCGAAGATTGAATAAAAACTTAGTATTTCCACAACCAGCTTTTCAACGATTTTGGCGATCGACTTCGGGGAAAATCGGCTTAATTTTGACTGTAGCGCTGACGATCTCGGCACTGTTGGCCCCCCTACTTTCTCCTTACGATCCGGCGGTCGATCGAGATTATTTGTCGCGCTTGGTGGCTCCTAGCGCTAAACATTGGTTTGGCACCGACGGTTTGGGGCGAGATTTGTTGGTGCGGGTGTGGCACGGATTGGGGATCTCTTTAGTAGTCAGCCTGGTTTCTGTGGGTGCGGGTTTAATTGTAGGAGCGCTTTTGGGGCTGGTGGCGGGGTATTTTCGGGGGTTGCTGGAAATTGCGATCGGCACTTTGGCGGATATTTTGCTAGCTTTTCCTTCGATTTTACTGGCGATCGGCGTTGTTACCGTCACCGGGCCGAGCCTGCAAAGTGTAATTATCGCTGTCAGCCTCGTGCAAATTCCGATTTACATCCGCTTAACTCGCAGTATGGTGCTGTCTCTGCGGGAACAAGAATTTGTTTTGGCTGTCAAGGCCTTGGGCGCCAGCGACTTGCGGATTATTTTTCGCCACATTTTACCGGGAAGTCTGGCGCCTCTAGTTGTACAAGCAACTCTTTCGACTGGTACGGCGACACTAGAAGCTGCCGGTTTGGGTTTTTTGGGTTTGGGCGCACAGCCGCCGGTTCCTGAGTTGGGGACGATGCTTTCTGATGCTTTTAAGGGCGGATACGCTCTTTCTTCTCCTTGGACTATTTTGTTTCCCGGTTTGCTGATTACCTTGACTGTTCTGGGTTTCAATCTTTTGGGCGACGGGCTGCGAGACGCTTTAGACCCCCGATCCAATGCTGTGGCAAGGAAATAGCAATATTCAGGACTTACGCAGCAAGCACAGTATTTGAGCCATACTGTGCCTCCTCTAAAAATTGTTCATGTATGCTCAAACTTTTGGCGGGAGTTGAAGCCATTTCAAAGTCGTAGCCTGGGCTGCCGACTGAGGTGATACCCGCTATGACTGGCTGCATTAAGATTGACCCGGATAGGCGACTGTCGCGCCCGATCGCGATCGTTAATTCTGCGACTGATTTATCGTTAATTCTGCGACTAATTTATTGACTTTTTGCACCAGCCAACTCACAAAAGCTTGACCCAAAATTGTCGCCATTTCCGGGGTGGGGTTAACCTGTTCCTCTGGAACGCCTTCGAGGGCGATACCGCGAAGGTCTGAACCATGTTGCAGCTTTTTTCAGTTATAGTTTTGCAAAATAATCAATAGTATTTTGGTAGTCCTGCATAGTAATGATAATCAAGCTTTTTGCTCTCTACATAAACTAGCGTTAGTAGTAATACACAGTAAGGATATCGTTTTCTTATGCAAAAATTATAGTGAGGTCCACAGTTAAAAAGTGCCCCAATATGGTGAAAGCAGTTTTTTGAGAAAGACAAGGTTTTACGAACCAAACGATAAATTCGCTGCCGTAAAGTATTATTAAGTCTTTCATTGTGACTGGTTTTTCCCGATTCTTTACCTAAAAGTCGCTGTCTTTTAAAAGGTAGCACTTCTGAATAATATTCCCAAAAATCTGTATAACAAACAGTACATAGTCTATAAACAGGAGGTAAAGATTGCCAGAGCATGGACGCAGATTTTTTTGAGCGCTCTTCAATATCAATACTCCGGACAGTTTTTGAGACAGAGGCTGAAACCCTCATTCTACCGTTAGCATTAGATCTCGCTGAGAAGGCCCAAACCCTCATTCTACCGTTAGTGCTTGAAAACTGTCCGGACTATTGCAATATAAAGTCCAACAATTTTACGGGTATTTCGATTGAAAGCTATCCAGAGCCATTGCTTTTTTCTCTTGTTTTTGACTATTGACCGCATTTCATCTACCTGTAAATTCAATGAACCTTTCGGTTTTTAAATCACCAAAATTTTTCCAGAAATTTCGGCATACTTTTTATTTACATACATAATTCTTAAGCCCTCGAAGGGATACCGCCGTAGCTCTAGCAATTCCGGCTCAAGAAGTTTTTTATAAAATCAGCCGCTCCATTAAGGATTTAGTTTAGGAGTGAAAACTGCCTGTCTTGAGAATTTTTAATCTGCCGGCCGACTACAATCTTTACACTTAAATCGCTGTTTCCTGTAATAAGTTTTTACATTGTTAATAAAAAACAGCTTTGACAATTAGGACATTCTATACTTTTACTTCAGAAATTTATGTTGATTTAATATTAAACAGTTACTGTGAATTACTACCAAAGCATTTATTTAAATACTTGCAAAATATATTAGTAGAGCAAGGATTCCTCGCTCTACTAACAGCCTTAAAGCAGAGTAATTGCAGTCGATGCCGGGGTGCCGATCGAACCTGACCCAAAGCCCAAAT